>DASZRZ010000265.1:0-13748 GCA_035548935.1 Terriglobales bacterium | reverse complement strand
CGAGAGCATTGGGGCGGCCTATTTTCTCGCAGGCCGCTACGAATACGAGCACGGAGACCGTGAACGCGCCCGCTACTACCTGGACCGGGCGGCGATGCAACTGCCGGAGAACCCAACCGTACTGAATCTCTACGCAACGGTGCTGGTGCAACTGGGGCGGGCTACGGAGGCGATCCGGATCGCGGAGCGTTCGACGCGCCTGGCGCCATCGAATCCCGAGGGACTGTTCGTGCTGGGATTTGCCTACTACAGCGGCAACCGGACGGAAGACGCCATTCCGGTATTGAAGCAGGTGATGGAGATGCGTCCGCATGAAACCGCGCGGAGGCTGCTGGCAAAGGCGGAGAAAGAAGCTTCCACGGAGGCGCAGTTCCAGCGGAGCGAGACCGGACACTTCCAGCTGCGATATGAAGGAAGCAGCATGCCCGGGCTGCTGCGGCAGCAGATTGAGCAGAGTCTGGAAGAGTCCTATAACGAGCTGGTGTCGGAGCTGGGAATTGCTCCGGCAAATACGATTCCGGTTTCGCTTTATACGAACCAGGCATTCTTTGATGTAACCGAAGCCCCCGCGTGGACCGGCGCGCTGAACGACGGCAAGATACGGATTCCCATACAGG
Organism: Terriglobales bacterium; assembly: GCA_035548935.1. Lineage (GTDB taxonomy): Bacteria > Acidobacteriota > Terriglobia > Terriglobales > Acidobacteriaceae > DASZRZ01. The sequence continues at coordinate 13,131 of DASZRZ010000265.1, read as the reverse complement.
GCGTGCAACAGGTGACGCCGCAGTTGCGGCGTGTGTTGAAGCATGAGCTGGCGCACTCGTTTATTGACCAGGCGGCGCGGGGACGTTGTCCGCAATGGCTGAATGAGGGAATTGCGCAACTGGTGGAGCCGCGGAGCATAGGAGCGCGCGGGCCGCGGCTGGCACAGCTCTACCAGGAGCACAGGCAGATTCCGCTCAGCACGCTGGAAAAGTCGTTCATGAGTTTTTCCACCAATGAGGCCATGCTGGTATACGACCAGACGCTGGCGGTGGCGGAGTATATCCGCGACACCTACACGCTGGGAGAGCTGCGAAGCATCCTGGAGAGGCTCGCCGAGGGCGGCACGGTGGAGAGCGCGCTCATGTCAACCATCCACTGCGACTACGCCCAACTCGATGAAGAACTTACGCGGTACCTGAGCCGTAGATTTGGAAGATAAAGATTCGGAAGATAAGAAGATTCGGGAGATAGCCGGAATCCCGGCACTCACCTCCGGGGCGGAGACGTGGAGGTTACTTTCTCCGCAATTGTCTGACGCTGGCGGGCGATATATGCTTCGTTCAAGCTGGCAACTGCCCAGTTCCGATTTCCATGGCCAACCTGTTTGAGTCGCCCCGTTACATAGCCGTTGAAGGACCGATACGCGTCGGCAAAAGCACGCTGGCCTCGGTGATCGCCGAACGGCTGCATGCACAACATATTGTGGAGCCGGAGAGCAATCCTTTTCTTCGGAGCTTCTATCAAGGCGAGCCGGGGACGGCTTTTCAGGCGCAGTTTGCGTTTTTGATCCGGCGGTATGAGCAGCTCAAGGCTCTGGATGTGGGTCCGAACTCACGCAAGATCGTGGTGGCGGACTACATCATCGAAAAAGACAAGATTTTTGCCTGCCTGAACCTGAGCGACGTGGAGCTGGAGATTTATAACCGCTATTACAACCACTTGCGCAATGACCTGCCGACCCCCGACCTGGTGATCTACCTGCAGGCCACACCCGAGGTATTAAAGAAACGTTTACGCAAAAAGGGAGCGGCGGGTGAGGGAGCGGTGAGCGACGCTTATATAGAAGAAGTGGTGCGCGCCTACGAGCACTTCTTTTTCCATTACACGGCCTCGGATCTGCTGATTGTGGACACCTCGCAGATCGACTTCGTGGATCACAACGAAGACCTGCAACAGCTTCTCCGCAAGGTGAGCGAGCCGGTGCGCGGGACGCAGTACTTCCTGCCGCTGGGGTCGGAAGCGGCAAGCGCCTAACGGACCGGGAGCCATCCGGAGCCGATGGTTTTGCCGCGAATCAAGTATTCAAATTTTGCCTTCCTGCCATTAGAATAATGATTGACCCAGCCGCCAGGGCTTCACACCCGGCTGGACAGGCGGTATCCGCGTTTCGGAACTGCACTGGAGGAAACTGTGAGCATAATTCCCGCTGGCAATTCCCGCCCGAAGATCACCACCGCGACTCTTCAAGACAAGAAGCTCAAACGCGAGCCGATCTCGGCGCTCACGGCGTATGACTACGCTTCTGCCCGACTGGCGGCTGAGGCCGGAATCGACCTGATCCTGGTGGGGGATTCGCTCGCGCAGGTGATTCTGGGATATGAAACGACGCTTCCGGTCACGGTGGAGGAGATGCTCCACCATGCGCGGGCAGCACGGCGCGGGGTGCGGACTGCGCTGCTGGTTGTCGATATGCCTTATGCGTCGTACCAGATCGATTCCGCCGAAGCGGTAAGGAATGCGGCGCTGTTTATGAAGGACGCTGGCGTCGAAGCAGTGAAGATCGAGGGTGGCGAGAAGCGGGCAGGGCTGACACAGCGGCTCATCGACGCGGAAATTCCGGTGCTGGGGCATATCGGTCTAACGCCGCAGTCGGTCCACGCCATGGGCGGCTACAAGGTACAGGGAAAGACCCTGGCCGGGATTGAGCAATTGATGCGTGATGCAGTGGCGCTGGAGCGCGCCGGGGCTTTCGCCATGGTGCTGGAGGGAATTCCGCGCGAGGTGGCCGCGATGATTACCGCCGAGGTAAAGGTTCCCACCATTGGTATTGGCGCTGGGCCGGAGTGCGACGGACAAATCCTGGTGCTGCATGACCTGATTGGTTTGAGCTTTGCGCAACCCGCGAAATTTGTGCGGCGGTACGCGGATGGCTCGGGCGTGATCTCGCGGGCGATTGAGGCTTACCGCAAGGATGTGGTGGAGCGGCGGTATCCCTCTGACGAGGAGTCCTATCACCTTCCGCAGGAGACGCGGGAGGCGCTGGAGACAATCGCGCAGCGGAAGCGCACCATGCAGAAGCAATGAGCACGGGACTTTAAGCAGGGACCGATGCGGATCATCAGCAGCACTGAAGAGATGCAGGCTGCCTGCCGGGAGCTGCGAAGACAGCAGAAGCCGGCGGGGCTGGTGCCGACGATGGGCGCGTTACATGAGGGGCATCTGTCTCTGGTGCGAATGGCACGGTCGCAGGCGAAGACGGTGGCAGTTTCGATTTTCGTGAATCCGCTGCAGTTCGGGCCCGCGGAAGATTATGGACGATATCCGCGAACGTTTGCCAGCGACTGCCGAATGCTGGAGGCCGAGGGGGTGGACATTGTATTCGCCCCTTCCGTGGAGGAGATGTATCCCCCGGATGCGTGCACATATGTGTTTGTCGAAGGCATGAGCGACCGTTTGTGCGGGCGCTCGCGTCCGGGACACTTCCGGGGAGTGACCACGGTGGTGGCCAAGCTGTTCAACATCGTGCTGCCGGGGTTGGCGTTTTTCGGGCAGAAGGATGCGGCCCAGGTGGCGGTTTTGAGGCGCATGGCGCGCGATCTGAACTTTGATCTTTCGGTAATCGTAGGACCAACGGTGCGCGAGGCGGATGGGCTTGCACTGAGTTCGCGTAATCAGTATCTCGATGCGCAGCAGAGAAAATCGGCGGCATTTTTGTACCGGGCACTCTCGGTTATTGAGAGGCTGGCAAAAGAGGGCGAGAGCGATACGCAGCGGCTGATTGAAGCGGGCAAACAGGTTTTGGCCGGAGTTCCGGCAGACGGCGCGGCGGTGACGCTGGACTATCTGGAGATTGCCGATCCAGAGACGCTGAAGGAGGTTACGAACCTCCAGAGCGATCCAAATCGGGGCGCCATGGCGGCGATTGCAGCTTATGTGGGTTCGACGCGGCTGATCGATAACGTGGTGCTGCGGCCAGCGGTGGCGGATTGAGCGCGACGGGAGCAACTACTCACGGGAAGAACTACATACTGCGTTTGCCGGAGACAAAGGCATTTCCGCCAATGACATAACGCAGCAGGCTGGCAGTGGCTTTGCTGATCCCGATGCGCGGCGTGCGAACTATGCGGCGGGGCCGGAAGCCATCTTCAGCGATGAACAGGCTGGAATCAGAAGCCGCCAGATCGATGCCATTGTCGCGCAGGCGGGTGATGCCGAAAGCCTGAGTGAGACGGCCGGGTCCGCTGGAGATGAGACGAAGTTCAGCCGGGGTGGGATTGGGGCGAACCGGAAGCGCACGGGCGCGAAGCATGTGACCGATTCCGGCGACAGGCTCCAGGGCTCGAAAGAGAACGCCTCCGGACTGGCCTTCGGGCTGGCAGGAGACGTTCAGGCAGAAGTGATTGCCGTAGATGAAATAGACGTAAGCGTGGCCCGGCGGTCCGAAGAGCACGCGATTGCGGTCGGTGGGACCGGCGGCGGAGTGAGCCGCGGGGTCATTGGTTCCAAGGTAGGCTTCGGTTTCAACGATGCGACCGGCAAGAACGATGCGACCGGCAGTAAGATGGCCATGTTCGCGGCGGATCAGAAGTTTTCCAAGAAGGTCGCGGGCCACGGAGCGGGGATTGCGGAGGTAGAAGGCGCGTGGCACCGGCTGGAGTTGTAAGAGATCGAATGGGACTGGCCGGGCGGCGTCCTTTGAAGTTTTAGCAGGTGAAGGCATAAAAAGCGGGGAGAAAGATCAACCACGGATTTACACGGAGCGGTACGATTAGCACTGATAAAAAGCGACAGAGCATTTCTGTACCTTTTTTGCAACCATACCTGATGCGGGCTGTTCCGTGTGAATCCGTGGTTGATCTTTCCTGCAGCGGCGCTTACCAGCACCGGGGACCCATCAAGGGGTCTTGAGAGCAGCGAGAATTTCTTCGGTGTGCCCCTCCGGCTTGACCTTGCGAAACTCCTGTTTCAGCTTCCCGTCCGGACCAATGATGAAGGTACTGCGCTCGATGCCCATAACTTTCTTGCCGTACATATTTTTTTCCTTCAGGACTCCGAACTCTATCGCCAGCTTCTTGTCGGGATCGCAGAGCAGGGTGTAGGGCAGGTCGAACTTGTCCTTGAACTTCTTCTGGGCTTTGGGCTCATCGGGAGAAATGCCGAAGAGCACGGCTCCCGTTTTCTGCAGCTGTTGATAGGAGTCACGGAACTCGCAGGCTTCGATGGTGCATCCCGGGGTATCGGCGCGGGGATAGAAGAAGAGCACGACGGTCTTGCCGCGATAATTTTTTAACGAGACGGGCTCGCCGTTTTCATCAGGGATGGTGAAGTCGATGGTTTTGGATGTGGTCATGGTATGAGCGTTGTGTCCTTCCCGTTGTAAAATCCTGGTGCTTTTTTGCCATTCGCTTCTTTGCCGTTATGTGCAATGAACAGGCCCGGGCAAAGTGGACCGGCAACCCGGCTGATGGTACCATTCACGGCGATTTTGAAGACGACTTCCCTTTCGAATACCAGAGGTAAAAAGTGCGCTTGAGACAAAGATATCAGGCAGTACTGGCTGGAATTGCGGTTGCTGTGTGCGCCTTGAGCCTGGCAGCGCAGACCGGCAATCAGTTTAAAGCGAGACTCTCCATGGCGCCGGTGGATTTTGTGAACCGGGATGGAACGACGGGATTGGGCGCCGCGCAGGCTGTTCTTGCCGGCAATAAAGTGACGATTACCGGATCGTTCCAGGGTTTGAGCTCACCGGCCACCGTGGCGCAGGTGCATCGAGGCGTGGCGCGGGGGGTTCCCGGCCCTTCGGTGGCGGAGTTGAAGGCCACCAAGGCTGTAAATGGCACCATTGAGGGCAGTCTTGATCTGACGCCCTCGCAAGTTGACGACCTCAAGCATGGCCGTCTTTACATACAACTGAACAGCGAAAAGCAGCCAGAGGGAACACTCTGGGGCTGGCTGTTGCAGTAGGAGAGAACGAATGTCTGTGTCCCGTTTTGGCCTGGCGTCAATGCTTGTCGTCCTGGTGGCTGCCCTTTGCGCGGCTCAAACCTCCACATCTCAGGGTACTTATACGCAGCAGCAGGCGCAGGCCGGGCGGAGCGCGTTTGAAGCCAATTGCGCGATCTGCCATGGCTCCGATCTCAAGGGTGGGATGGAGGCTCCGCCTCTGTCGGGTCCGAACTTCATTAACGCCTGGGGAAGCCGCACGAGCCGCGATCTGCTGGGAAAAATCCAGACGGCCATGCCGCTGGATCGTCCGGGCTCCTTGAGCGAAAACGAATATCTGAGCATAGTTTCCTACCTGTTGCAGACGAATGGAATTCCCGCGGGCGCGCAGGAATTTACCACCAGCACGGCGGTGAAGATCGCGCAGGGCGGAGGCGCGGCGGCGAAGGCGGCGCAAGGCGAGGAGGTCGCGAAGCCCGCGTCCAAGATGGTGGGCAATGGCGATCCGCAGCCTGGTCCGTCTACGGCAACGGGAGTTACGGTGCACGGCGAGGTCAAGAACTATCAGCCGGTAACGGACGAAATGCTGCTTAAACCTCCGGCGGCAGACTGGCTGATGATCCGGGGAAACTACCAGGCTTGGAGCCATAGCGCACTGGATCAGATCACGCCTGCGAATGTTCACGAACTGCGTCCGGTGTGGATGTGGGCGATGACGGAGGGATCGAACCAGCCTTCCCCGCTTGTTCACAATGGAATCATGTATCTGGTGAATCCGGGCGACGTTTTGCAGGCCCTGGATGCGCGCACGGGCGATCTTATCTGGGAACACCGCGCCAACAAGGCAAAGGCCAATGGTCCGATGCGGAACATTGCGATTTACGGGGACAAGATTTTCATGGCGACCACGGATGCACGCATGCTCGCCATCGACGCCCGGAATGGGAACCTGGTGTGGGAGACGCGATTCGCCGATTCCACCAAGGGCTTTGGCACCAGCAGCGGGCCGATCGTGGCACAAGGCAAGGTGCTGCAAGGGTTGAACGGCTGTGTGCGATTCGACGACGAAGGCTGCTACATCAGCGCCTTCGATGCCGAAACCGGCAAGCCGTTGTGGAGGTTTAACACCATCGCACAGCCCGGCCAGCCCGGTAATGACACATGGGGGGGCATGCCCGTAAAGTATCGTGGCGGAACGGAATCATGGATCACCGGCAGCTACGATCCCGACACCAAGTTGACCTATTGGGGAACGGCGCAGGCCAAACCGTGGGTTCCGGCGAGCCGGGGAATGACCACCTCCGACAAGGCGCTCTACAGCAGCTCCACGCTGGCGCTTCAGGTGGCCGATGGGAAGCTGGCATGGCACTTCCAGCACATTCCGGGCGAGGCGCTCGACATGGACGAGGTATACGAGCGAGTGCTGGTGGATGAGGGCAAGCAGAAGGACGTGCTGACCATCGGCAAGACTGGAATTCTGTGGAAGCTGGACCGGACCAACGGAAAGTTTCTGAAGCACAAGGAGACGCTGTTCCAGAATGTGTTCGACAAGATCGATCCCAAGACAGGAGCGGTGACCTATCGCGCCGATATTGCGAATGCGAAGGTGGGAGACTGGGTCTCGGCATGTCCCAGCACTTCAGGGGGACACGACTGGCACGCCGTAAGTTATGAGGCGAAGAGCGGAGTGATCATTATTCCGCTGACACAGTCCTGTTTCGAAATGATGGGACAGAAAGTGGAGTTTGAAGAGGGCTCGGGCGGTACGGCGGGCACGCGGAAGTTTTATGAAATGCCGGGATCGGAGGGCAAGCTCGGCAAGCTGGCGGCGATCGACGTCAAGAGTATGGAACAGGTTTGGAGCGTGGACCAGCGGGCTACATACATGACCTCGGTGCTGACCACGGATGGGGGTGTGGTTTTTGTAGGCGACTCGGACCGCTACTTCCACGCTTATGACGCAAAGACCGGCAAGCAGCTGTGGCAGACCCGGCTGGGAACCACGGTTCAGGGATTTCCGGTGACGTTCAGCGTCGATGGCAAACAGTACGTTGCGGTGAGCACCGGAATCGGCGGCGGAAGTCCGCGGCGCGTGCCGGCTCTGCTGGCGCCGGAGATTCGCTTCCCGAATGGGGGCAATGCGCTCTACGTATTCGCTCTGCCTGATAAGAACTAGGCGCTCCGGCAAGGGGCAGGGCCGCCGGTGGCTGAGGCGTCCGGATCGCTCCTTAGCCGAGCCCCTGCATTCAAGCAAGTTGCCGAGTCTGCTGGCTTGCCCTGCCAGGGACTCGGCTTTTTTGCTTTTCAACTCTTTATAGGTCCAACCTTCATAATCCCACCCCTAAGGCTGCGAAGAATGGAGCCCACGGCGCTTGGGCCATTTATCATTAGACAGCGAATATCATTCGACAGCAGACAACGAAAATCCTTGGACGGTGAACCGTCATGTCCAGCATCTTTCGAAAACCGGGTGTGCTTCGTAGAGCCAGTATTCCAACACAGGGGAGTTTCCTTAGAGGCGCAGGTGCGCTCCTGGCTGTAGGCTTAACGCTGCTCACGGCATCCCTGTGTGCGCAAAGCCGCGATGCCAGGCAGGCGCGTGGACCGAGAGCGCTGGCGGTGGTGGAATTTCCTGAGACCGGGAAGCCGCGCCTGCTGCCCGTAACCATTCTGATCGAGGGAAAATACTACGACGCTGAGGTGTACAAGGCCACGCCAGCGCCCATGGCACTGGAACCGGGGACGGTTTACGAGGTGGGCAGGAGCGGGGAGTCTGCCGGGCTGTTTGTGGTTACAAGAGCGGTGAGGGTGGGCAAGCACTGGTTTGCCGAAGGCGATTGGAGGCCCAACCCACCTCCGGGCACGGAATCCAAACGGAATAAAGCCCCATCGGAGACGCCCAAAACCCTGGGCGATGAGCCTCCAAAACTTCGCCGTGGTCCGCCACCGGGTGCAACGGGTACTTCCAGCAAGCCGGAGGCTACCACTCAGCCGCCAAAGCCGGAGGCTTCAAGTTCCACGTCCACACCTTCCACCTCCCCCTCGGGAGCGGCTGACGGGGATGCTCCGCCCGTGTTGAGCCGGGCAGCTTCCGCTGCTAAACCGGAGAGCGGTGATCGTGCTCCAGCGCCCGCCAACCCAGCCCCCGCGCAGGCGGCGCCTGTGGCTGCGGAAGAGCCGGAGGACTCCAGCCGTCCCAAGCTCCGCCGCAATGCTGGACCAGCTTCGAGCCAGGGAGAGTTATCGAGGGAAAGTTCAGTAAAGGAACGCCCCTTGAACTCATCCGCACGTGGGAATGCAAGCCCGCCTGCCAAGGCCGCTGCGATCATCAAGGTGAAGGAGTTGCTCCCGGCTCTCTCGGATGCCAAGCCGGACCAGCCGCGCGATTACCGTTTTGACTGGCAGCCGGAGGAGCGGCAGCGGCTGGAGAGCTCCGCGGCGGCGCAGGCGCTTTCCGCCATCAAGAAGTACACGGAAACCCGGGCCAAGGGCACCCCTGGTTCGCTGGAGGACGTGCAGGTACGCGCCTACAACCTGGACTTCAGCAACACGCCTTATGTGGTAATCACGGCTACGGCGGCAGAGAAGACAACCGCTCCTGTTTCCGGAACCAAGACGACGAAGCCGGGAGCAAAGGCAACCGCGGAGGCTAACCCACCAGCGGCGCCCGGCTTGCGCTATTTCGTGACCGTGGTCGCCCGCGAGGGACTGAATCCGGATGGGATGACGCAGACGATGCGTCCGGTGTTGGTAAGCGTAACGGACAGCACGCGGCTGAATGTGGTTCCGCGGTTGGAGTTTATTGACGCGACCGATGCCGACGGCGACCAGCGAGCGGAACTGCTGTTCCGGGAGAGCTGGGATGAGGGAACGGCTTACAGACTTTACCGGATGATCGGGGATCGAGGCACGGAGCTGTTCAGCAGTGGACCCGGGGGAGATTAGCCTGACCGCTGGTTAGTCCAATGGAACGGAGCACGCAGCAGCGCCATTGGGGTCATAGGTAATCTTGGCGACCTGATCGGCGCAAAAGCCACGACGGCCGGTCTGGCCAACCAGTACGGGAACAGCCGTTACGCTATAGGAGTTCGCGGGAGTGCCGTTAACGTTAATCAGAGAAAAGTCATAACCGCTTTTGCGGCAGGAGGCGGTGCTGCAACCAAGAGTGGAGTCGAGATATCCGGCAGCATTCTGGTTCGGCGCTGTGCCAGAGGCAGGCATGGCCAGCTTGCTAAGAGAATCGGCATATCCAATCTGGGGGTAAGTGAGCGCGTAGCTCTGCTGGGAGGTGACGATCACGCGTGTGGAAGAAACCGCGGAGGCCTCGTTGGCAGACATTTTGGAGCGAAGCAGATTGGGAATCGCCATGGCCGCAATGATGAGGATGATGGCCACGACAATCATCAGTTCAATGAGAGAGAATCCGCTGCAGCGCCTCCGTTGCACCGGGGACGGCATGGTTTGAAAATCACAACCCTGGTCTAACGCCGGGTTCGGTTCCGTCATAAAGGCTCCCTCACAAAGCTGCAACCATTCTAAGATGGCCTTGGGCGGCTTGAGAGGTCTCGTAGGGACATGTACCAGCGCCGCGGAAGTTATCCCCATTCCGCAGCGTCAGTAGGGGTTAACCCGGCTAGCTCAGCGGAGCGGTGCCGGTAGAACGAGCGTCGGAGCCGCGAATGGAGCTGACGGCACGCTGTACGCGCTCTTTGCCCTGTTCCACACTCTCCCGCGCGGATTGCGCCAGATCGCCTGCCTTGTCCGACAGATTGGAGCGTGTTTCCTCGCCGCTCATGGGGGCAAAGAGCACCCCAATTCCTATGCCAACTCCCAAACCAAACAGAAATGACTTCATTTCGCCTCCTTGATTTCACGGACAGCCAGGCGCGGATTTCACGGACTGCCAGACGCGCCAGCAAAGATCCCGGCTGCCAGTTAGAAAGAGATGCCACTGAGGAATCAAAGTTTGCCGCAAGCGGAGGGGTTTCGTAAATTCAAGCGGCAAGCCTCGCAAAAGGAGGCTTGCCCCACAATGGAAAAACGAATTCAGCTGGGTACGACTGCGGAGGTTACTTCAACAACTGCAGACGAATTTCGGCAATTTGTCCGGCAGCGCCCTTGGGGTTTTCCTGCTTGATTTGCGCGTAGAGCTTGCGGGCTTCGTCGGGCTGGCTGATCCCGAAGAGAGAGGCGAGCTCAAGCTGCGCGGCTTCCTTGGGAACGCTGCGGCTGGGCTTCTGGATGATCTGGTTATACAGCTTGACGGCTTCGGCCTGACGGTTGGAGCCGCGGTAAAGCCCGGCGAGAGCCAGCTTGGCCAGCGAAGAGATGTCGGGGTCAGAAGAGTCGGCAACCATCTTCAGGTCGCGCTCCGCATCGGTGGTATTGCCTTCTTCCAGCGCGGTGGCTCCACTGAAGTACCGGGCGAGCTTGCCGGAACGCACCCCGGAAAACTCGTTGGCAACCTTGGCGAATTCGGCATGAGCTGCCTTGTTCCGCTCGGCGTTGGTGGCAAAGCTGGGCCCCACCGATGTGGGCTCCGTGCCGGTGAGTGGAGCGCCATAGATCAGCATGGCACGCCCCAGGGCATCCGCCGCGCGAGTCTCGCGGTAGCCGAGATAAAACCATATCCCCAAGCCAAGTGCCAGGGCAACGGCGGCGGCAATGCTGCCAAAAAGCAGCTTCTGGCGATGTTCGCCTGCCCAATGAAAGGTTCCTTTGGCCGCCTCTGTGAACTGATCCTGCTTAAGCTGATGTCGTGTGTAACTGCGCACTATGATTTCCTCGGGTCCGGCGTTACCGGACGGGCGGGAGGTGTTATCCCGCAGGTAGGCCATAGGAGTCTAGCAGGCAGAAAATACGAGCGTCAAACGCGGATGGCCACCCGTGGCAAAGAAAACTCCCGGCAGCAATGGAACGTCATAAAGCGTAAGCTATTTAACGGTGCGCCGGGGGCGAAAGAAGCCGTTGGCGCCGCCGGATACCGGCCTGACAGCAGACCGGTATCGATGAAGGAGGCGTATGCGGAAATCTGGCATCATTCTGGGCATTGCAGCCAGCCTGATTGTGTTGGTGGTACTGGTGGTTCCGGCATTTGTGGACATCAATCAATACCGCCCCAAGATAGAAGCGGAGTTGCAGAAGGCGCTGGGACGGCAAGTTTCCGTGGGTCCGATGCGGTTGTCGCTGCTACCCCCGCGAGCGCGCGTGAGCAACGTGGTGATCGCCGAGGATCCGAATTACGGCACCGGCCCCTTCATATCAGTTCCCGAGATGTCGGCAAGCATCGACGTGTGGGCGCTGCTCAAGGGAGAGATGAAGCTGCAATCCCTTACGCTGAAGCAACCTTCGGTGCAACTCGTCCATACCAAGAGTGGCGTGTGGAACTTCAGCAGCCTGGGCGGCAAGCAGAGCGGGAATAAAGACACGCAAGGCACAGGCGCGGTGCCGCTCTCGAATATCGAGATTTCCGATGGGCACGTTACGCTGATTGATCAACAGAAGAATTTCCGTGGGAGCTACGAACAGATCGATTTGAGCGTTGAGGGTTATGCTCCCAACCAGGCGTTTGATGTGGATGCCGGGATGGTGCTGCCGGGCAAAGGCGCAGGCAAGCTGCAATTGCAGGGAAAAATCGGTCCGATACAGCCCAACGACATAATGAGCACGCCGGTAAACGGCGAGTTGAAGCTTCAGGAAGTGTCGATTGCAAGCCTGCAGGCACTTACCAACCAGCAGCAGGACATGGCGCTGAACGGCACGGCTTCGGGAAAGATTTCGGTTCGGAATAACGGACGTGAGCTTGAGTCGAGCGGAGAGATGAAGGTCGACAAACTAAGTGTCCGCGGCGTGCAGGTGGATTATCCGATTGCGCTCGAATACAAGCTCAGCGGGAATTTGAATGATCACAATTTCAAGGTTGAGGGCGGAAAACTTTCGCTGGGCCCGACACCTTTCGGGTTTTCGGGAACGCTCAATGCTGCACCCACACCGATGACGGTGGATATGAGTCTTTCCACCAAAGACGCTCCGCTGGCGGAGGCTGCACGGCTGGCGGCGGCCTTTGGAGTCGCCTTTGGAACCCAGGTGAATGTGGCCGGACAGTTGACTGCCGATGTTCAGGCGCGAGGTCCCGTGAATAGTCCCGCGCTGAACGGGAGCGTTGTGGCGCGCAACATCTCGGTGCGCGGCGGGGAGTTAAAGCAACCGGTGGAGGTGCCGGAAATTCAACTGGCGCTTACGCCGGCGGCGATCCGGTCGAATTCCTTTACCGCGAGCAGCGCGGGAACGAAATTGCAGGTTCAGTTCGGGCTTACGAATTACACGTCTCCGGCCCCGCAGGTGGATGCGCAGTTGCGTACCAGCAAGGCACAGGTTGGCGAGTTGATCGCCATGGCCAATGCCTATGGGGTGGAGGCAGCGCAGGGAATGAGCGGCAGCGGAGAGGCGAATCTGGATGTTCATGCCTCCGGTCCGCTCAAGGATGCAAACGCGCTGAGCTTCAGCGGAAGCGGCCAGCTCGGCAACGTGACGCTGCATACGCAGTCGTTGAAGCAGCCATTGAAGGTGACGCGCGCGGATTTGAAATTCACGCAGAATTCCGTGGCCGTGCAGAACTTCACGGCGGCGCTGGGCAGCACCAACGCCAGCGGAAATCTGACGCTGGGCAATTTTGCCGCTCCACGAGTACAGTTCGCCTTGAACGCCGACCAGTTCAACGTTACCGAGCTGCAGCAGATCATGGCTTCGGCAGGGCAATCCGAACCGGCAGCATGGACTGTGGTGGAGAGGGCCGCGGCAAAGAAGCAGGCTGAACCCAGCATCCTCACACGCATGACGGGGCAGGGGAAGGTGACAATCGGGAAGATCCTGTATGACAAGCTGGTGCTGACGAATGTGCGGTCGGATGTGCAGATGGATCACGGAATCATCAAGCTGGCTCCCCTGAATGCTTCGCTGTTTGGGGG
>DASZRZ010000264.1:0-2155 GCA_035548935.1 Terriglobales bacterium | reverse complement strand
GCATCGGCAGCCGTGAGCAGCCCGTGTCCTTTTTGCTCCACGGCGGACCGGGCCGACGAATACGTTCACCGCGCCTTCGACCGCAGCTACCTGGTCTCAAGCTCGCAAATCCGGGGAGAGAGCCGCGAGCATATTCAGACCATCCATGTCCTTAAGGACATCACCGACCGGCAGGAGGCCGAGCGGCGGTATCGCGAGCTTTTCGACACCATTCAGGAAGGGCTGTTTTTCTCGACACCCGAAGGCCGCTTCGTGGAGGTGAACGACGCCCTCGTCCGCATCCTGGGCTATAGCAGCCGCGAAGAGCTGCTGCAAACGGATATCTCGCGGCAAATCTACCTCAGCCCGGAGCAGCGGGTGCGGTTCCTGGGCGAGATTGAAACTCACGGCACGGTGCGCAACTACGAAGAGTCTCTGCGCCGCAAGGACGGCAGCATCATCCATTCCCTGCAAAACGCCTTCGCGGTGCGCAACTCCGAGGGAAAGATCGTGCAGTTCCGCGGCCTTATGCTCGACATTACCGAGCAGAAAAACTTCCAGGCCGAATTGCAGCGGGAGCGCGACTTCAACAGCAAGATACTGAACAACACCCAGAGCATGATCCTTGTTCTGGATAATGCCGGAATCATCAGCTATGCCAACCGCCGGTGCTTCGAGGCGGGCGGCTACAAGCAGGAGGAGCTAATCGGGCGGCGGCTGATCGATCTGGTGCCACCGGGACGCCGTCACTCGCTGACTTCGGCCATCGCTGAGAACCTGGATGGCAGGCAGGTGGACAATCTCGACCTTCCAATCCTTCTTGGGCAGGGCCGGGGCGGGCAGTTCTCCATCAATCTCAGCCCCATGCGGGATGAGAGCGGCGCGGTCGCCAGCCTGGTGGTGGTAATGACGGACATTACCGACGCCGCCATGCTGCAAGCCAAGCTCATGCACGCCGAGAAGATGGCGGCCGTGGGTCAGCTCGTCTCCGGTGTGGCTCACGAGGTAAACAATCCGCTCACCGCGATTCTGGGTTTTTCCGACCTGCTGCTGGAGCATCCGGGCATGCCCGAATCGGCCCGCAAGGATTTGCGCGTGGTGATGCAGGAAGCGCAACGGACCAAGCAGATCGTCCAGAACCTGCTGAGCTTTGCCCGTCAGATGCCGCCCCAGCGCTCGCCGGTACAGATTAACGACATTGTGCGCCGTACACTCGCGCTCCGGCACTACGATTTCGCCAGCCACGGGGTTCAGATCATCGAAAGGTTCGACGAAAAAGTTCCCCAGGTGATCGCCGACTCGCATCAGCTGCAGCAGGTATTCCTCAATATCCTCAACAATGCCTACGATGCCGTGCGGGAAACCGGACGCCCCGGACGCATTGAGGTTCTCACCACCAGGTCGGGCAACGACCTGGTGGAGGTCAGCTTCCGCGACAATGGGAGCGGAGTTCTCTTCCCCGACAGGATTTTCGACCCGTTCTTTACGACCAAGGAGGTCGGCAAGGGTACGGGGCTGGGACTAAGCATCTGCTATGGCATCGTGCGTGAACATGGCGGCGAAATCTTCTGCCGCAACAATGACGACGCCGGCGCCACTTTTGTTGTGCGATTGCCCATTCGAAGCTCAATGGGCGATTCCACCGTCCGCCGCATCTCTGATCCCGAGGATGATCAGGGACCATTCCCTCCGGGCAGCCGCCCGGGAGGTTCAGGAGGCCCAGCATGAACGCAAACCGCATGTCCTTCGAATTGATTCCGCCCGTTGTAGCCACTCCTGTCCTGGTGATTGAAGACGAGCCATCGGTAATGGCATTCGTGCAGGCTGCCCTGGAGCGCGCCGGCTATGCCGTGGTTCCGGCTGGGTCCGGAGCGGAGGCGCTGGGTCTCCTGGCCCAGCAACGCCCGTTTCTCGGGGTTGTCTCCGACATGCGGACCCCGGGAGGAGTGGATGGAGCTGATGTTCACAGCTGGATCTCCAATAACCGCCCGGAGCTGCTCTCCCGGGTCATCTTTATCACGGGAGACATCGTTAGTGAGGAGACGGCGGCAACGCTGCGGCGCACCGGCGCGGCCTGCCTGGAGAAGCCCTTCCGCGTGCAGCAGTTTCTTGCCGTGGTTTCGCAGGTAATAGGGGAGCCGCAATGACCAATACCCCACCCACCCGCTTTCTGGTT
>DASZRZ010000263.1:0-5927 GCA_035548935.1 Terriglobales bacterium | reverse complement strand
CTAGTCGGGGATGGTCTGCTGATTCGCAGCGCGAAGCACGCGGTCCACCGAGTAGGGCCCCTGCGAAGAGGTCTCGTGGTAGTGGCGCACCTGCATCTCACCGAGCAGGCCAAGTCCCAGAACCTGCACCCCGGCAAGAATAAGTACCGCGGCAAAAATCATGAGCGGCCCGTGCTCTCCCATCACCGAGCGATGGTAGAAAAGCTTTTGCGCGAGAAGATAAGCGCCGATGAGCCCACCACCTGTAATGCTCGACATCCCAATACTTCCGAAGAAGTGCAGGGGCCGGGACAGGTAGCGCAACAGAAATCGAATGGTAATCAGGTCGAAAAATACCCGCAGAGTGCGTCCGATGCCGTAGTGGGAGGCCCCGTGCTCACGGTTGATGTTGCGGATCGGAATCTCGCAGATCGACGCCCCATACCACGAGGCCAGCGCCGGGATAAAGCGGTGCAGCTCTCCGTAGAGCGGAACCCGCGTCAGCAGGTCGCGGCGGTAAGCCTTAAACGTAGTGCCGAAGTCGTGGATATTCACGCCGCTGAATTTCGCCATCAGCCAGTTGGCGCAGCGCGACGGGATGCGGCGCATCCAGAAGTTGTCGATGCGCTCTTTGCGCCAGCCGCTGACAATGTCATACCCGCAGGCCACCTGCTCCAGAAACAGTGGGATATCGTCAGGATCGTGCTGCAGGTCGCCATCCATGGCGATAATGTACTCGCCCTGTGAATTGTCGAATCCCGCGGCAAGTGCGGCAGTCTGTCCAAAGTTGCGCCGCAGCTTAACCACCACAACCCGGCTATCCACGGCTGCGATTTCCTTCAGTAAAATGAAGGTCCGGTCGGAGGATCCATCGTCCACAAAGATCAGCTCGAAGGCATCGATCTGCGACTCCATTACGCCCTTCAGGCGGTCGTAGAGTTCGGTCACATTCTCCTCTTCGTTGTGAAGAGGAACGACGATGGAATACTTAATCACCGGAACATTATAACGGCAGATGTGCCAGTTTCATCCCAATATCCTCCGATTTGAAGGACTAACCACGGGAGTTAGGCTGGGGCACTTCCTGGCTCCAGCCGGGTGGTCAATCCATCAACGCAAAGGTAAAGTACCCACTCGGTCCAGCGAGGGAGACGTATTGTTTGCCGCCGACCATGTAGGTCATTGGCGAAGCTCTCCACTCCTGATTGGCCTGAAAGTGCCACAGAGCCTCGCCGGTCCTGGCATCGAGCGCCACCAACGAGCCCGTGCTTTCGCCGAAGAACACCAGTCCGCCGTTGGTGGAGAGCGTTCCCGAGGCACTCCTGCCCAGCAGCGGATAATCCCATACGGTGTTCCCCTTAATATCCAGCGCCCGGATCATTCGCCGCGTCCCCGGTTCTTCCGTTGCCGTTCCATTGAAATAGCGTTTGCCAAGCTCCCAGGGCGCGGGGATCTTCTTCGTAACCGAGCAACTATCGGAGGCATTGACGTACATGAGTTTTGTGCCGGGATGGAAGGAAGCCGACATCCAGTTGGCGGCGCTGCCCGGGCAGATGCGCGCACCTTCCAGAGTAGGCTCCGAGTTGGGGGTGCGGATGGGGCGGCCATTCTGATCCAGTCCGCTGGCCCACGTGAGCCGGTCTACAAACGGCTTTCCGAAGAGAAACTCCCCCGTTTCGCGGTCGAGCACGTAATAGAAACCGTTGCGATTCGCCTGCAGCAGGAGCTTGCGGGGCCTGCCGCCGAAGGACTCATCTGCAAGGATCGTCGGCTCACTTGCGTCCCAGTCTTTCGTGTCATGCGGCGTAAACTGAAAGTACCACTTTAATTCTCCGGTTTTGGGCCGCAGCGCCAGCACGCTCGCGGTGTAAAGGTTATCGCCCTGGCGGTCATCGCCGTTGTAATCGGGACAGGGGTTCCCCACCGTCCAGTAAAGCAGGTCGAGCTGAGGATCATACGCACCAGACATCCAGGTGGCGCCGCAGCCATGGAGCAGCGCGCTGCCCGACCACGTATCAGCCACCTTGCCCGTTTCGCCGGGAGCTGGGATGGTCCAGAAGCGCCATACCCTCTCTCCGGTGGAGATGTTGTAAGCATCGATCAATCCGCGCACGCCCTCTTCGCCACCACCGACTCCGGCAAAAACCAGGTCGCCGATGACCAGCGGCGCTCCGGTAGCGCTGTAAGCCTCGGTCAAATAGTCGCCGAGCACCTGGTCCCACACCAGCTTTCCGGTCGCGCGGTCAAGGGCAAGCAGATGAGCGTGATCCGTCATCATGAAGACGCGGGTGGGTGAGAGCGCCACTCCGCGATTAGCTCCTCCGGCGGCCTCCCCAAGCAGCCCGGGCGTTCGCGGCTGGCGGTAAACCCAAAGCTGGCGTCCGGTAACGGCGTCGAGGGCATAGGTCTCATTGGCGGCGGTGACATACATGATGCCGTCTTCCACCACCGGCGTGGCTTCGAGGCGCGGAGCTTTGGGAACGGGAAAGATCCACTGCAGAGCCAGCCGCTTCACCGTGCTGCGGTTGATCTGGTCAAGCGAGCTGTGCCGATTTCCGGTATATCCCCCGTCATAGGAGGGCCAGTCCTGCTTGGGCGTGAGAGGTGACTCCTGATAGATGTCGGCGATTCGGGTGAGCCGGTGAATTTTTCCATCGGCAGTCTGGAGCTGCATGTCGAAGGGCGTCTGGTTGAGGACTGCACCTTCGAGGGATCGTCCCCCTTTCAGCTTTACCGTTGCCCTCTTCTGGGGCTCGCTCGTGGGTCCGCCAGCGGTCTGTGCTGGAGAACGCAGCGTATGCAGGAATTCCAACAGTTGCTTCATCTCTGGATCGGCGATGTTGTGCGCGGGCATTCCGTTATAGCCCTTGCGGATGAGAGCGGCGATCTGTTCGTCGGAGTTGGAGGAGATGAAATTAAGGATTGCAGGAGCGCGGTCGCTTCCGGTTCCGTTGCCTCCGTGGCATCCCGAGCAGCGCGATGTAAAGCTTCGGGCGCCGTTGCTTTGGGCTGGCTGCTGTGCATGAGCCCCCGGCGTGGCGGCAAAGGTGATGGCAAAGATGGTGGCAAAAAAAGCCAGGCAGACCAGGGACTTCCGCATGGCAGGGCATTATATACAGCGCCGGGAAAGGCTGGAGCGCGGTATGGGCGGGGAAATCAGTGCGTCATTGCATAGGTGACGTAATTCACGCCGATGCGGATTGCCATTGAAGCCCACTGCTCGGGATAGATGGGAGAGTCCGCCCACTCCCAGGCATCGCCGAGATCCATGTTGTGGCAGATCGCCACCATGAGGCGGCCATGGTCGTCGTAGATTCCCTTCCACTCGGCGTTGAAGCCGTCCTGTTCAAAGCGGCGTCCGGTTTGCAGGTACTGAGCCCCCGGAACCTGAAAGCGGTCCTTGAGATCGTAGACCACGTGGAAGATGGGATCGTCGCCCGGAATATCGGCCACCAGGCGGTCAGGAAAGACACGGCTCATGCTGGCCATGAAGACCGCCCACTCGCGGGTGCCGTGAAAGTCATCCACCATGAGGAAGCCGCCTCGGAGCAGGTACTTGCGCAACCGGCTGGCTTCGTCGTCCGTGAGCTGCCAGTGTCCGGCCTCGACGGCATAGATCCATGGCCAGTTGTAAATCTCATCCGAATCGAGATCGACCACCTCTTCCATGGAGCGTACATGCACGCGGCTGAGACGCCGGAGCGCCTGGGAGAGAAGACGGTCGGCCTTCGATGAGTCAATCGACCAGCTATAGAAGGGTCTTCGATAACCGTTATTGGCTTCCGGATAGCGCAGTCTGGCAAAGGCCCATTCGGTTTTTTCAAAACCGTCCGCGGGCGGGGGCTCGGGGTCTTCCTGGAACTCGGTGGGAACCTGCAGCGCCAGAACGCAGGTAGTCACGATCAGGCATGCAGCCGCAATCAGGCTCCAGCGCTTTCGAAACCAGCTCCCTGCTTTCAGCATAGCGAATGTCCTGAAACAGACGCGGGCCCGCGCAAGCCATGACCAATCCTGCCTTGAAGATCGACGGCCAGAATGCTTCCGCTGCCCTCCAATAGTTTACAGGCAGCGCAAAAGCTGCGGGCTGGCCGCGGCAAAATTCCGTAAAACTCCCCCACCGCGCCAAGCGGAGTTGTCTCAATAATCAATTGCAGCGGGCTTGCGACCAACTATTATGCAGTTTTGAGGTGCCCCATGCCGTGCGATCCCGAGGTGTTAAAAAGAGTGCCGCTATTTGCCCTGCTGGACGACGATGAAGTGGCGGTTCTGGCCGCCCAGGTCGAACTCAGGAGATTTGCCCCAAGGCAGCGCATTTATAAGATCGGCGAAGCTGGCGGACGTGCATACGTAATGGTAGAGGGCAGCGTCCAGATCACGACCGTCGATGAGGATCAGCAGGAGCTGATTATCGACGAACCAGCCGCTGGCGACTTCTTCGGTCTGGCCTCCATGCTGGAGCAGACTCCGCATCAGACGAATGCCATCGCGCTCGATGAAGTGGAGTGTATCGAGGTTGACAGGAACGACATCACCATTCTGCTGCAACGCAAGCCTCACGCCGGAATGGACATGCTCGCCATGTTGGGCCGCCAGATTCACGCCTCGCAGCAGCTCGCCCGCGTACGCGCCGCCCGCAACCCCAATGAGATGATCGAAGAGGAGGCCACCTTCGGCGAACGCGTTGCCGATGCTGTCGCCCGCTTCGGCGGATCGTGGACTTTTATCATCGCCTTCGGATTGGTCTTGTGTATCTACACCAGCATCAACTCCTATCTGCAGAAGTCGGCGTGGGACCCGTATCCGTTTATCCTGCTGAACCTGTTTTTATCCATGCTGGCCGCCATTCAAGCTCCGGTAATCATGATGAGCCAGAACCGTCAGGACACAAAAGACCGTCTGCGCGGTGAACTGGATTACGAAGTCAACCGCCGCGCCGAGTCCGAGATTCAAGGCCTGGCGCGCAAGCTCAACCTGCTGGGCGACAAGATGGGGGACATCGAAGATCTGCTCCGCCAGGAACGGCAGCCCATGCTGTAGCGGATTTTTGACGTAGCAGATTTTTTACGTGCAAAATGCTGGAGCGGTTTTTGATCCAGCCGCTTTTCTGGTACTCGCGGCGCTATTTCGCCCGCCCCTTGTATCCCTGGGCCAACGTCTGGACTTTATAAACCGGGCCGTGGCCAAGGATATAGAGCGTCTTACGGTCCTTGCCGGCGAAGGTGAAGTTCACAGCCTTCTCAGGCACGGGGATGATTCCCAGGGCTTCCCCCTTGGGGCTGAACACCTCTACCCCGGCATGCGAGGCGGCGTACACCCGCCCCTTGCTATCGACCGCCATGCCATCCCCGCCACTGTTGGGTCCCCGCTCGGTTTGCATCATTCCTTTGAAGTGCGCGAAGACGCGGCGGGTCTGAACTGTTCCATCCGGTTTGAGATCAAAAGCCGTAATCACGTCGCTCAGAGTATCCACAGCATAGAGAGTCTTTTCATCGGGACTAAGCACCACTCCGTTGGGTACTCGAATGTCGTCGGCAATGCGGATGAGCTCGCCGGACGGCTTGAGGTAGAAGAGAGAATGTTCGCGCTGCTGCGCATTGCCTCCCTGCTCGGAGAAATAGATCCCGCCATTTTTAGCAATAGCGAGATCGTTCGGCCCGGTAAAAGGCTTTCCCTGGTAGGACTCCGCCAGAAATCTGGCCTTGTCGGGAGGGTACACGATCGCGATGCCGGCATGCCCCGGACCAGCCCGGCGCGTGGCGTATATGAGACCTTTGCGGTCCATGCCGAGGGCCGAGAGGCGCCAGCGTTCGCCCTTGTCGTCATCCACTTTTTTGAAGTCGTAGAGCAGGGTGATCTTGTCGTTCGCGCCGGGATCGAGGTGATAGATCCTGTTGTGCGAGGATTCGGTGAAGTAGACGGTGCCATCAGCGAGTGTGATGGGGCCTTCC
>DASZRZ010000262.1:0-2307 GCA_035548935.1 Terriglobales bacterium | reverse complement strand
CGCACATCGTCCTTGCCGCGATAAACCGCAGCTTTCATTGTGGCCGGAATTCTTCCGGAAGTGATTATGGGTCGTGGTTGTGTGGCTAAAGACATATCCCCAAGATGCCCGGGAACCTAAGTGGCTAAAAATATGGCGCTTGTTATTAACACTCTGTAAGGCAAATGTTACGCCATTGTAAAAAGATATGCTTCTTCTTTCGTAATCCCCTGCGTTAACTGAGCCGATTACGGCGGCATCCAAACTTGTTAGTGTAGCAGCCCGAACTTCCTGCCTAACACCCAATACCCTGAGTGGCAGTAGAAGCGGCTTGAAGGGTCCCCATATTCCGGCAAGTTGCATCAAGACTGCGGCAGAGTTCCTTCGCCGCCCAGGATGTGGTGCGCTTTAACTGGCGCACCGGCCCCCAAAAGTGGGGCCTCAGTGCGATATAAAGCAAGAATCGTCCCGTTCGAAAGCCTCCTGTTGGGCTGACAAAAGGCTGGATGGGGGGAAGTGGAAAATGCAGGCCCTCCGATATCGCCTTGATTGCGTGGAAGCGGATTCCATTCCGCACTGCAACCTCAGCTACGGCAGCGGCTTCCATGTCCACAATCTGGGCGGCAAACTGCCTCGCCATCTCCTGCTTGGATAAGACCTCTGCAATGGAACTGACGGTCAAAAGGGTCGCTTGCTTGTGCTCCGGTTCCGCGTCCCGCTCATGGAAGCCCTCGCAGGTAAAAACAAGCTTTGAAACCGCATCCAGAACCCGGGAGGCAAACACCACGTCCGGTGGATTCAGGTCTTCCTCGAGCGACCCGGCAAAGCCCGCCGAGATCAGCCGCGTGGGACGATGCATGGCAACAACAGATTCGGCGGCCAGGCGGGCAGGCTGCGATCCAATTCCTCCGCAAACCACCACGGTGGCTCCCGACTTCCAGGCTGGCAGTCCGCGGATTGAGAGCTGCTCCCATCCTTTGACCAAAGGACGCACCTCCCTCTCCATGGCCGCCACGATGGCAATGCGCTCAGACATAACCATTCATCCGGAACCATGTCACCGCGCGCTGCAGGGCGCCATCGACGGGAATCGTCTTCCATCCCAGCTCCCGCTGAGCCTTTGCATCGGAGGCAAACATTTTTTTCCGTCCCATGCGCACCGATTCCAGGCTGGCGCGAGGCTCGCGCCGCAATAACATGCCTTCGAACAGGGTATCGAGTGCGCCGAATCCCAGGGCCACCGCATACGGCAGACGGATTCGTGGCGAAGGCAGGCCGCTGAGAGCCGCCAGCTTGTCGAGAATCTGCTTCAGCGTCAGGTTCTCGCCGCCAAGAATGTAGCGCTCGCCGGACCTTCCCTTCTCCAGGGCGGCAATGTGTCCCCGGGCAACTTCCGTGACGTCCACAAGATTCAATCCCGTGTCCACATAGGCCGGAAATTTACCCTTCAGAAAATCGACGATGATGCGCCCCGTGGGAGTGGGCTTTACATCCTGCTCGCCAACGGGGGTCGTGGGATTGACGATGACGACATCCATTGCAGTACGGGCCGCGGCGGCCCTCAGCGCCTCCTGCTCCCCCAAGAACTTCGAGCGTTTATAGTGGCCGATCATGCCTTCAATTGAGACCGGGAAGCTCTCATCCACGACACGGCCATCCGCGGTAAAGCCCATGGTGGCTACGCTGGAGCAGTAAACAAAGCGCCGTACGCCGGCCTTGATAGCGGATTTCAGTAGTGCTCGCGTGGCATCAACATTCGCGCGGTACATGGACTGAACGTCTTCCTTGTTCCGGGTCCAGAGGCGGTAGTCGGCGGCCACGTGGAAAACGGCATCGCATCCGCCCAAGGCCAGGGCAAATGTTTCCGGATGCAAGAGATCGCCCACGACACAGTCGGCGCGCAGAGTATCGACATTGCGCCGGGAGCTGCCCGCACGCACCAGCAGGCGCAAATCAGCGCCCTGGGAAGCAAGCTGGCGGGCTACATGGCTTCCCACAAATCCCGTCGCGCCGGTAACAAAGGCTTTCATGAAGATTTCAGTCTGGCTTGGGATTTAAAACCTGGCAAGCGGCTGGATGGAATTACTCCAGTTCTTCCGGCATGAGCGAAATGTTGGTCTGGTTGGCGGCCTTTTTCTCCCAGTAGTGGCGGAGCCATGTCTCCCAACTCTTTCCTGCCGCCATATCGCGTCCGGTGAAGGCCAGCGCCGCGATGTCCGCATAGGAAACGGTAATCTTGCCAGCGCCGTCCTTGGGCAGAAGCCGCACGAAAGAATCCGCAAGCGTGCTGCCGGTGCGGCGGTCAAAAATGTACCCCTCCACAGAAAC
>DASZRZ010000261.1:0-4409 GCA_035548935.1 Terriglobales bacterium | reverse complement strand
TTGGCTATTACGCTGTTCCAACGATTCAGGGTGCGCAACTGCACCCAGGCTTCAATCGTACCCGTGCTTCCGAGGTCCAGACTCGAACTGGCCGCGGCCGAGACGTAGCCTGTCCCATTAAAGTTGATCGCATTGCCGTATTTTCCAGCGGTCCGGCTCGTGCCGCTGCCAAGAGTCGCAGAATTGCCGGCTCCCGACGCGTCAGCGGATGTGCCGCCACTACCCTCGCTGAATGGATAGAGTGCCACTGGTCCGGACGTGCCGCCTCCACCACCCGTTCCTCCACCGCCCGTTCCACCACCACCGCCGCCCGTTCCGCCTCCACCATTGGCATCAATGATTGAGGCTGCGGCGCTCTTCCACGAGCCAAGCAGGTATGCGGATTGGGGAGTCAGGGTCGCAATAATGGTCTCCTCGGGTTCGCCGATGGTGTCGGCAAGGGGAACGAGGGGAATAACGGCGCTGGAGCTTCCCGCCGGGATGGTAATTATGCCGGGAAGGGCCTGATAATCGCTATCCGCCGTAGCGGTGCCACCCACTGTGTAGGTGACGGAGAGGGGCAGAGACACGTCTCCTGTGCGGGTCACGGTAAAGGATCCGCTGCGGCCCGCCTCGGTAAGCCGGGCATCGGATGGCATGATCTTCACCGCCGGAGGCAGCGAAGAGGGAAATAACCGGAAGCTCAAAAGTTGATTCTGAGCAATGGCCGAACTCAAGGCGCCGGACGTGATTGTGGCGGCGGAAAGATTGCTCTCGATATGAGTAATCTTGTTGGCAGCGCTGATGGACTCGTTGAGCGAAAGCGAGAAGTTGGTAGCGGCAGAGGCAACATTCCATACCCTGGCGATTACACCTTCGCCAATGCCTTCCTCCGCCGGCTTCAGCGCCCAGAGCAGGACGTTGGGATCGGAGATGGAAAGATAGGAAAAAGTAAATTCCGGGTATGCCGTTCCATTGCCAACCGCTCCCGCCACCAGCGGAGTCTGGTGCTCCAGAGAGAAGCGCATTGCCGCCGCCGGGTCGTAGGCGCCGTGGGATTGCAGGGCGAATCGCTGCATTACGTAGGAATCGCCGGCCTGATTCAGGATCGGATTGGAGGGTCGCGCACTCGCTCCCAGAACCACGGAGAACTGGGGAGTCGTTGTGTCGAGGTTGCTGATCGTGCTTCCGCCAAGGGTCATGAAGTAAGCATCGAGGTTCGACAACGTTAAGCCGGTGGAGGCACTACCGCTCATGTCGGCGAAGTGGTTGAGCGTCAGGAAGTCATAGCGGGAATTGCGGGGAGAATAATCGCCGCTGTTGGTCGTGAGCCTTGCGCGGGCAATGGCTCCCACCTCTTCATGACGAAGAAGGGGACTGCTGACGTTGACGCTGAACCGCCAATACTGCGTTCCGCCAAAATTCTGTGTCACTTCATTCTGAATGGCCACGCGATCCGAGCTGCGGGCAAGGGTTATGCGGGTGGTATGAGCAAGGGGACCGGAGGAGGTCGCGACCAGGGTGACGGAAACCGGCCCGGCATTTTCCACCGTTAACGTGCCATTGCCCGAACCCATATCGTTCAATGCATATCCGCCGTTTGTTCCAGCCATGTTCAATCCCAGACGCTTGTCGAGAAAGCTGGTGATGGCGCCGCGAGGAGCGACGGTTATGCGGTAGATTTCGTTTTCCATGATGCCCGTGCTGGCGCTTGCCGTGGGCGCATTGGCGAAGGCCTGCCCCGCACCGGGCTGAATCTCAAAGACCTTGTATCCCACCGAAGGGATATCCTGGGCAAAGATGCGAATATATTGCGTTCCCCCCACCGAGATAATCTGCGAAGGAACCTCCGCGCCCACAGCCAGATCAACGACATGGACGGGAAGGGAGCCGCTGTAGGCGAAGTCCGCAGTGTCGGAGCGGCTCCAGCTCAGGGGATTGAAAAGATAAAATCGGGGATTGGAGCCATGATTTTCAATCATGCCTCCCAGGGCGCTGGCGGCATCGGTCATCAGCGGATTCACGTAGCTTTCAATCTCTCCCGCGACCTGTCTTTGCCATGCGATACGGGCGGAACCGGCAACCCCTGGGCCTCCATTTTCGAAGTCGTGTTCAAAGAACAGGCCCATATCGAGAAATGCCTTGTCGCGGGAAGCTTCCCGTCCACCCAGCAGGGAGGGATTTTTTAATGTCACAAGGGTGGCGATGGATTCCGCCGAGCGCAGCTTCTCGATGGAGCGTTTGACCCGGGCTGAAACCTCGGCCATGGAAGCCGGTGAAAGATCCCATTCATTTCCAAAACTGGCCGCGACGGTGGGCAGGCCCGCGCCATAGCTTGCCGAAAATTCCTTAAAGAAATCCGTCATGCTGGAGACGATGCACAGGTTCGCGCTGGTTGATTTGGTTTTGCAGGCCTGCAGGATGTTGAGGTTGGTGGTGAGAACGTCGTCCCATCCCTGGCCGAAGACTCCGATCGTGTTGTAGGGATAGCGTGAGGCAAAGCCGTTGAATCCCGAGTTGACGGTCACCTCGTCGAATGCCGTACCGGGATAGCGGGCTTCGGCGTATCCACCCAAATCCTGATTGTCATTGACGCCCTTGAGGGAGAACCATTTCAGGATGACTCCCTGGCCGTCGGGTCCAACCGCGCGGTAGATTTCATACTGCCGGTTGATCGGGTCGGGCACATTGCTCAAACAATTGCAGATGCCTTTCCACGAATACTTCGCTCCCGAGCCCGCCCACAGCGAACTCAACCCGAAGGGCTGTGTAGCGCCCTCCATCGAGATCGCAATGGGAAATGTGACTCCATAGCGGCGCTCCATCTGTCCCGAGAAGTACATGGAGCGCAGAACCCCCTCGGTGGGCACTCCGCCATAAGTGATGACCAGAGGATTGAGTGGTGCGCTGATGTGCTCGGATTTCAATGCGTCGATAAGACGCTGCATCGCGGCAGGGGTCTTGGCTTTTTGATATTCGTAGAGCCACAGACTGCCATCCGCGGAAAAACGGCTCTGGAATTGGGATGGGTCGTTGATGGTGGCATCCCGCTGGTCGAGGTAATAGTCCAGCATGGTCACGAAATGCTGCCGGTATTGAACGTCGGTTGCCGACCAGAAATAATCGGTATGGTCGTCGGGAGCGAGGAACACACGCTTTTGCGCTGCCAGGTGAACAGGTAAAACAATTCCAGCCAGAATCAGTAACAGAAGACCAACCACACGAGACTTCATGGGGACCTTTCGAGCAACTGCCGGTTACGTGTTGTGAAGGAATGAGAAGCTTTTAGCCAGTCGAGCCGCGATGGCGCTCAATGAGACTCAATCCGGACGGGATTCCGGCGCCTATAGAGAATGGCGGGCTTACCTTTATATAGTCCCGCATGCCAGGTAACCGGTCAAATTCCCAATGGGTATTACTCCAGTAATAAACCAAACAAGATAAAAGATTAGTGGTTTTCCTTTCCGCCGCAACAGAAGATAAGACGCGAAGGAAGCCAGAGAGGTTGCTATGTGTGGCTGCTCAATTACAAATATGGGAATGGGATTGCACATTCAGGAATGTGTATAGCTATCGGAAGGACCAACTCGATGGTCAAAGAACTAAACGAGGAAGAGGCGGGCAGTATGCAAGTTCAGGGAGCGATACCCACCGCCAGATTCGAGTAGCCGCTTTCTGCGCCCGTCGAATCCACTGAGGTAGCAACGTACCAGTGGGAGCTGTTCGCCACGAGATTCGTATCGAGATAGTTGAGTTGAGATGAGGCCACGGTAGCAATTGGAAGGAATGGTCCTTGCGCCTGCAGAGCGCGGTAGATGCGGTACGAGGCCACGTCCCCACTTACAGCCGACCATGACAGGTAAGCTCCCACCACGGTGATGTTGGTGGAAGCGCTTATCGTGGAATCGGCGTTATTGGTTGCCGTGACTATGTATGTGCCGGGTGTGGCAGGCGAGGTGTAAAGACCTGTGGCACTGATACTGCCACCTGAAGCCGACCATGAGACCGCGGTGTTGGTTCCACCCGGTACATTTGCCGCGAACTGTACGGTCGCATTCGCGACAACACTGCGCGACATTGGCGAAAGCTGCATCTGGACACCGGGAATTGGTGCAGAGCCAGGAACAGTCACCGTCGCGGATGCGATCTTGGAGGGATCCGCCACGCTCGTAGCCTTCACCAGATAAACCCCCGGTGTGTTGGGGGCAACGTAAAGTCCACTGCCGGAGACGGCTCCTCCCGTGGTGGACCACGAGACCCCCGGATCAACTACACCCAGCACCTGTGCCGTGAATAACTGACTTGCTCCCGGCTGAATCGTAATGGTGGAGGGGAACACCGAAATCGAAATCTGGTTAACCTGCGGCACGACCGAGAAGTTACAGACTGTATGACGGCTGTCGTATACGTTCAGGTACGACAGGCTGTTG
>DASZRZ010000260.1:0-8669 GCA_035548935.1 Terriglobales bacterium | reverse complement strand
TGGCTTCCCATGGACCGCCAGATCGGCTCCTCCGGTCAAACGGTGGCCCCAAAACTCTATCTCGCTCTTGGCATCAGTGGAGCCATTCAGCACGTGGTTGGGATGAAGGGATCGAAATCCATCGTCGCCATCAATAAAGATTCCGAAGCGCCTATCTTTGAAGTGGCGGATTACGGCATTGTCGCCAATTTATTTGATGTGGTTCCACCCTTGATCGAAGAGATCAAGAAGGCAAAAACCGGACAGTAGCAGAAGAGTGTTGGACGGTTCGCAGAATGAACAAGCGTGAGGGTCAATGATCGTCTTTCGCAAGCCGCTCACTGGCATTGACCGCCCGCAAATGGAAGCCAGCGTTGTCATCGTGGGTGGAGGTCCCGCCGGCCTGGCCTGTGCCCTGCGCCTCTCGCAGCTTATCGACGCTCATAACAAGACCGCTGCTCCTGAAGCGCAGCTCTCCAAGGACAGCATCTACGTCCTGGAAAAAGCCCGCGAGTTGGGACAGCACTGTCTCTCCGGCGCCCTGCTCGATCCACGCTCCATGCGGGAGCTGCTGCCCGGTTTCGAAAAAGAAGCTCCGCTCGACGCCAAGGTCACACGCGAAGCCGTCTACTACCTCACAAGCCGTGGCAAGTTCAAATTCCCCATTACGCCCCCGCCCCTGCGCGATCATGGCAACTATGTGGTTTCTCTCAACCGCTTCGTCAAATGGCTGGGAGCCAAAGTGGAAGAAGCGGGCATCACTGTTTTTACTGGCTTTGCAGGCTCCGAGTTGCTTTTCGAAAACGATTCCGTCACCGGCATCCGCACCGACGACAAGGGAGTGGACAGGCTCGGTCAACCCAAGTCCAACTTCGAGCCCGGCTACGATCTTAAGGCCAATATTGTGGTCCTGGCCGAGGGGCCTCGTGGATCGCTTACCAAAGAACTCACCGCACGCTTCCAGCTCGACCGCGACTGCAATCCGCAAACCTACGGTATTGGAGTTAAGGAGCTGTGGGAGCTTCCCCCCGGACGCATCGCTCCCGGAGAGGTCATCTACACTCTGGGCTGGCCGCTCACCATGCAGGAGTATGGCGGAGCCTGGATATACGGTGCGAAAGATAATGTTGTTTCGCTCGGCTTCGTTACCGGACTCGATTATCCCGATCCCCGCCTCGACCCGCAGCGTGTTCTCCAGCAATTCAAGTCCCACCCATTTGTCACAGGGCTGCTGGAAGGGGGACGCATGATCCGCTACGGCGCCAAGTCTCTGCCCTATGGCGGCTGGTACTCCCTGCCTCCGCTCGCCGGTAACGGCTGGATGATCGTTGGAGACTCTGCCGGTTTCCTGAACTCGCAGCGGCTCAAGGGAATTCATCTCGCCATCAAGAGCGGCATGCTCGCCGCCGAAACCGCCTTCGAGGCCCTTATTAAACGCGACTTCTCCCAGCCCGTGTTGGGCGCCTTTGCCACTCGCGTGGAAAAAAGCTGGATTCGCGAAGAGCTATGGAAGGTCCGCAACTTTCACCAGGGCTTCGAACATGGATTTCTGCGGGGAATGCTTCACGCCGCACTCCAGCAGGTCACCGGCGGCCGCGGGCTGTACGCGCGGTATCCTTCTACCGCGGGACATCTCCGGATGAAGAAGTTGTCGCAGCTCTCCGCCAGCCCGGAACGAGCGCGGCTGCTCGGTCCCGCAAAGGGCGATGGCCGCATAACCTTCGACAAGCTCACCGACCTCTATCACTCCGGCACCCGCCACGAGGAAGACCAGCCCGCGCACCTGGTTATTAGCGACACGAACATATGCAGCACGCGCTGCGTCACCGAATACGGCAATCCCTGCCAGAACTTCTGCCCCGCCAACGTCTACGAGATGGTCGAGGACAGCGATGCTCCCGGAAGCAAACACATTCATCTGAACTCTTCCAATTGCGTCCACTGCAAAACCTGCGACATCATGGACCCCTACGAGATCATCACCTGGGTACCGCCCGAAGGCGGCGGAGGTCCCAACTATGACGGCATGTAGCCCTGGCAGAAAAGCGGCCGGAAATCTTGAGATGGAAACCTGAATCCTCCCATGCGTTACAATCATCTTTCACCGATAGGAGAGCTATGAGCTGCGGAAGTCCATATAATCTGAGTGCTGCGGAGCAGGAGGCAGGGCGCAAGGTTTTTTGCGTCAAGTTGAACAAGGAACTCCCCGGTCTTGACGAGGCTCCGTTTGATAGCCCGCTGGGGCTGCGCGTTTATGAGCAGGTTTCCAAAGAGGCGTGGCGGCAGTGGGGGGAGTACTGCAAGATGGTACTCAACGAATACCGCCTCAACCCGGCCAACAAGGCCGATCAGGAAGTCATTTTGAAGCACATGGAGCAGTACTTCTTCGGAGAGGCCGCTGCGCCTCCGCCTGAGTACGTGGCTCCCAAGAGCTAAACCGCTTGTAGATTTTGCTGAAACAGGGCTGCCAAAACGGCAGCCCTGTTTGATTTGCTTGTGGTCTTCGCTGGTTCCTGCTAGTCCCGCTGGGTTGCTGGGACCATCGCTGCACCCCTCTGGTTCTTGATCTCCAGTTCGTTCACCACCTGTTTAACGCCGGGGACCGCGGAGGCCATTTTCTCGGCGTTCGTACGCTGCTGCATGGTGGCCACATCGCCCGTCAGTTTTACAACGCCATTCTTCACCGAGAAATCGATGCCCAGCTTGTCA
The DNA here is from genome assembly GCA_035548935.1 of Terriglobales bacterium. Taxonomy (GTDB): domain Bacteria; phylum Acidobacteriota; class Terriglobia; order Terriglobales; family Acidobacteriaceae; genus DASZRZ01. The sequence goes on along the minus strand of DASZRZ010000260.1, from coordinate 5,981 downwards.
TATCTCAGCCGGGTAATCTCCGCCTTCAGGCGGCTTTCGATGGCGTCATCCATGTTGCTTTGCACATTCTCGGCTCGATCGCCCGCCTCTCCCACGGGCTTCACCATCAGTTCATTCGCCACCACGCGGCCCGGCGCTGCTTGTTGTGCCAGTTGCGCCGCCTGATCCTTCAGGCTCTGGTTGGGGACATCGCCTTTCAGCGTAATTACGCCCTTATCCCGGTTTTCATCCACATTGATCCGGTCCAGCCCAGCTTGACTGAGTGTCTGCTCCACGTTTTCCTTCGCGGGCGGATTGGCCCGCTGCTGTGAACAGCCCACCAGGACCCCTGTTAACAGCAATGCCGCAACGGCTATCGGTAACTTCGAACGCATACGTTCCTCCAGTGTTCCCACATGTGTGTGGCGCTCTGGTTCGATGCAGGGAGAAACCGCGAGGTGGGCGGAATAAGTGTATTTGTGAATAAAGTTTTTTCGCTGTAGTGATTTTCGCTGGAGTAAAGAGACTCGAAGGGAAGAGAGAAATAAGGCAACCCCTACTGCAGGATGTCCATCTGCCAAAGCAGGAATGCGTAATCGAAGGCGATCTCCTTCAGCAGGTCATAACGGCCGGAAGCCCCGCCATGTCCCGCCGCCATGTTGGTTTTTAGCAGCAGAACATTGCCATCCCTCTTGAGCGTTCGCAGTTTGCTCACATACTTCGCGGGCTCGTGGTACATCACCTGGCTGTCGTTGAAGCTGGTCTTTACCAGCATTGCCGGGTAGGGTCCGGCTTCGAGGTTGTCGTAGGGCGAATAGCTTCGGATGTAATCGAACTGTTCCTTGTCGTTGGGATTTCCCCACTCCTCATATTCTGGAATGGTGAGGGGCAGCGAGGGGTCCAGCATGGTATTCACCACATCTACAAACGGCACCTTCGAGATCACTACGCGAAACAACTCTGGACGCATGTTCACCACGGCTCCCATCAGTAGCCCTCCGGCGCTGCCGCCCTGGATCGCCAATCCTTCGGGCGAGACATAGCCCTCTTCCATCAGGTACTCGGAGCAAGCCACAAAATCCGTGAACGTGTTTTTCTTCGCGAGCAGGCGTCCCTGGTCGTGCCAGTTTTTGCCCATGTCGCCGCCGCCGCGAATATGTGCGATTGCCACAGCGAATCCCCGGTCGAGCAGCGCAAGCCAGTTCGAATTGAAGCCTGCGGGAATGCTTGCCCCATAGGCCCCGTAGGCATTCAGCAACAGAGGATGCCGTCCATTGCGTTGAAAGTCCTCGCGGTACACGATGGAAATTGGTATCCGGACACCATCTGCCGCCTCAGCCCAAAGCCGCTCCGAACGGTAGCGGCTCATTTCATAGCCCGGTACCTCCTGCCGCTTCAGAAGCGTGGATTGCCGCGCCGCCACTTCATAGTCGTAAACCGACCCCGGCGTGATCAAAGACTGATAGTTGTAGCGGTAGAACTGCGTGTCGTACTCCCGGTTCTGCGCGGGCGAGACCGCATACACCGGCTCCGGATAGGCAATCCGCGCCCAATCGCCGCTCTCGAACTGGCACACCGTAAGGTGCGGCAGTCCGTTCTCCCGCTCGATTCTCACAAGAAAATCCCTGAAGACATCCACGCCCGCCAGCATTACATCGTCGCGGTGCGCAACCATCTCTTTCCAGCGTTCTCTGCCCGGATCGCTCACCGGCGTGGAAACCAGCCGGAAGTTACGGCCCACATCGTTGGTGCGGATCAGGAATTCGTCTCCGTGGTGATCCACGTCGTATTCTTCATCCTGCACGCGCGGCGCAATCAGCTTCCATGCTTCCATGGGAGCATCGGCTTTCAGGAAACGGTACTCGCTGGTGGTGTGGCTGCCGATGGCGAGGAAAAGATAGCTGCGGCTTCGTGAGCGTTCCACCCCGATGTTGAAGCGCTCGTCCGTTTCTTCGTAAATAATTTCGTCTGTTCCGGTGGAACCCAGCACGTGGCGATGCAGCCGGTACTGACGTTTGGCGTGATCCTCAACGGTGTAGAACAGCGTGCGGCTGTCGGCGGCCCAGGCCACCGAGCCGGTCTTCTCCATCCGCTCGGGATAAAGCCTTCCACTGCCCAGATCTTTCACTTGCAGGACATACTGCCGGAAGCCGGTGTTATCGATCGAATAGGCCAGCAGGTTGCCGTCGTCGCTTACCACCATTGCGCCGACCGACAGGAACTTCTCTCCCGCCGCCAGCTCATTCACATCCAGAATGACCTGCTCGTCTGAACTGCCGGTATCTGTCGCCACGGGCAGGCTTTCAAAACCGGAGGAAGCGGGCCTGCGGCAGTAGACCGGATACTGCTTTCCCTCTTTTGTCCGCGAATAGTAGAAGTACTCTCCCTGGCGGTAGGGAACGGCCACGTCGGTCTCTTTGACATGGCTGAGCAGTTCTTTGTAGAGCTTCTCCTGCAAACCGCGGGCTGGCGCCATCACCTGCTCGGTGTAAGCGTTTTCTTCTTCCAGGTAAGCCGCGACTTCGGGATTGCTCTTCTCGCGCAGCCAGTCGTATTGGTCCACAATCTTCTCGCCGTGGATGGTGGATTGGCGCGCTACACGCTTGGCCAGCGGCGGCGAAAAGGGTTTGGCCGGAAGTTCAGTTTTGTTTGAATCCATGTTTATGCGGAGTGTTTCGATTCAAGCGAGTCTATTGAGTTGAGTTAGTGGAAGCGGAGCTGTCCGTCGTTTTATCGGCGTTTGGCATCTCTGCGTTGAGCAAACGGGCCGCCATTTCATGCCGGTGATCGAATGTACTCCGCAGGATTTGCCGGATTGCAACCACATCCGCGATCTTCCCCGCCCACCCAAACCCCGGTGAATACTCCACTCTGTCGCGAATGATTGTTCCAGCGACTCCGTTCCGGACCGCTGTCTCAAACTCATGCCGGTGGCGCCAGGTCTGGAAAGGCCCTCTCGTCTGTTCATCCTGAAAGTACTCGCCATATTCAAATTCTGTGATCCTCGCGGTCCATTGGGCACGAAAGGGAAGCCACGGAAGCAGCCGCACCGAGATCACAACCTCCGATCCCTTTCCGGCCAACCCGGCCTCTCTCCCTGAACCCTCCGTGAGCTTCACGGAAACCAGCCGCGCTCCGGAACTTGGCGGAGTAATCCCCGGCAGATTCCCCGGGTCGGCAAAAAAACGAAATACCACCTCGCGGTTGGCCGCAACCCACTGCTCGGCGCGAAAAATACTGCTCATACCCACGTCCATTTCCGCCGGAAAGCTGCCTTGAAGCTTCTGCTCCGATGGTAGTGGAAATTTTTATTGTGGATAACTTTTGTGGAGCCTTAACGATAGGGTTTCTCTTCCGCGCCCGAACCATAGCAATAAGCCCAAGCCGTTGTGTGTCTCTTGAACCCCGAGCGCAATATATGGGACTTCGTCCTATCCGTACTGGGGCAGGGCCGCGACTTCAAAAAACCACCTTGACACACAATGGTTTAGGCGTAACATGTGGTCAAATGTGGTTGAAAGTGGTCCAAGTTGGGTAACCGGTGGAACGCTGAGCCGGTTTAGGGACGCGAGTTGGAATGATTGAGAAAATTCCACAAAACGACCCCGAAATTACTGAAATCAACCCTGTTGTGACCGCTTTTGCCTCCTTGGCCGCCGTTTTTGTGGCGGTAAAAGTAGTGAAAGACCGGGAATTACGGAACGAGCATGTTTCGCGGCAATCACCCAACACGCGTCGACGAAAAGGGACGGCTCAAGGTCCCGGCGGACTTCAAGCGGGTGATCGACGAAAAGTATGGCGCGCAATTTTACATCACCAGCGTCGATGGGAAGGTTGCCCAGATATATCCCTTCGAGGAGTGGGAACGGATCGAGCAGAAGCTGGCATCGCTCTCCAACTTCAATCCTACGAAGAAAAAGTTTTTGACCCGGACCAACTACTACGGGCAGGTGGTTGAAATGGACGGCCAGGGGCGGCTCCTGGTTCCCCAGTTGCTGCGCGAATCGGCGCAGCTCAAGGGAGAAGTGGCGGTCATGGGATACCTCAACCGCCTCGAAGTGCAGAGCATGGATTCGGTTCGCAAGGAAGTCGAAGAAGCCTTCAGTCCTGAAGATGAGAAGAGCTTGGACGGCCTGGGAATTTAGTGGATTGGAACGAAGCGCCTCCCAGCGAGGCGGGCATGGCAGGGAACAGTGAATGACCATGTCCCGGTTCTTTTAAACGAAGCGATCGATTTTCTGGCAGTCAAGCCGGGAGGAACCTATATCGACGCCACTCTGGGCCTGGGCGGCCACAGTTTCGAAATTGCAAAACGCCTGGGACCACAGGGCTGCCTGATCGGTTTCGATAAAGACCCCCTGGCTCTGGAACGGGCGCGTGAGCGCCTTACGCCACAGCCGCAAGATGCTGGCAGCTGGCCTCGGGTGAGGTTGGTGCACAGCTCCTTCGCGGATGTGGGTGAGCATGTCGGGTCAAACACGGCCGACGGTGTTCTTGCCGATCTGGGCATAAGTTCTTTTCAGCTTTCTCAGTCCGGGCGGGGATTCAGCTTTCAGTCCGATGCGCCGCTGGATATGCGCATGGACCCAACTTCCGGCATGACTGCCGAACAGGTGGTAAACCAGCTCGGCGAGAGCAATCTCGCTGACCTGATTTACGAATTCGGTGAGGAAAGGAGGTCGCGGAGAATCGCCAGAGCCATTGTCCGCTCGCGGCCGTTACGAACCACCAAGCAATTGGCGGATGCCGTTTCGGCCGCGGGCCGGTCAATGAATTCCGAGCGGATTCATCCTGCGACGCGCACCTTTCAGGCTCTCCGCATTTACGTAAATCGCGAGCTGGAGGATTTACGGGCGCTGCTCAAGGAAGAAGGAGCGCCGCTCGTACTCAAGCCGGGTGGAAGGCTCGTCATCATCAGCTTCCACTCGCTCGAAGACCGCATCGTTAAGGATGCTTTTCGCGAGGGCGCGCGGGCCGGGCAATACCGGATTCTTACAAAGAAGCCGGTCGTGCCGCAGAGCGAAGAGCTGGATCGCAATCCGCGATCGCGAAGCGCCAAGCTACGGGCTGCGGAAAAGGTTTAGGTTCACAGGAGAAGGTCCCGGCTGCAAGGCTGAGGAAAATCCTGTGGGAAATGTGGAAAATATCGTAAAGCGATATTTTCTGCTGCAAGGCAGGGAAGAGGTTCCTGTGCCTGGCGGTTGTTGTCCCCGGGGCTGTGGTAGGCACCAGGGAGGCCGGAAGGTTTCAAAGCAATTCCGGCAAGGAGGCAGCCGATGTTTGAGGAAGCGATGTATACGGGAAAAGTAATCGACGAATTGTTCGACATGGTGGAGCGCGCGGAGAAGCGCACTCGCGACAGTCGCGAAGAGGCCTCCCCGTTCGATTCAGGCTGCGGCCTGGAGTGGTTGCAATGCGAGTCCGCGGCGGAACAGCCGCGGCTGGCTGGCGTGGCATAAGCCGTAAAGAATTTTTCACGTGACCAAACCCGCGGAAGGGCTCGCAGGAGCCTCCCGGTGTGGATACAGGAGCCCTCGGTGTCAAATCGCCGCAATTTGCAGGCACATCCGGAAATCTACTTTCCCAAGGCAATCGATAACTCGCGTCTGGTGAAAGTTGCCGACCCGAAGCGTGAGCGGGAGATGCGGCAATTCACCCTGATGCTGGTGGTGCTCTTTGCCCTTGCCATGGTTTATGCCTGGCAGCACTTCAGCGCCATCGAGTACGGCTACCGCATTGAAGCCCTGAAGTCGCAGCGTGAAGCGCTGGTTGAGACCAGCCGCGCCCTGCACCTGGAGCAGGCCTCGCTCCGCGATCCAGAAAGAATTGATGCCCTTGCGCGTCGCATGGGATTACAGACTCCCGAAGCGGGTCAGGTTATGCGCATGGAGGGCACGGTTGATTCGGGTGCTCCCGTCATGGCTCGCGCCGATGTAGCCGTGGTCTACGAGCCGCGCTAACGTCCGGCAGGGTTTTACTTCCAGCTTCGGCAATGAGCTTCG
>DASZRZ010000259.1:0-5293 GCA_035548935.1 Terriglobales bacterium | reverse complement strand
AAGCGAGGAATCCACCGACAAGTACAACCAGGTGAATCGAATCATTCCCCGCCTGGTGCAGGGAGAGGAGATTCGTAACGCTCCCGGCGAACCTCCGACCCTTACCGGGGATTATGTGGTCGATGAGAAACACCGGAGCATCACCGTAACCGACGAAGGTTGGGAAAAGGTCGAAGAGCTTCTTGGAATCACCAACATTGCCGATCCTGAAAACTGGGACCTGAAGCACCACGTCGAAACCGGCATCAAGGCGCATTCGCTCTACAAGCGTGACGTGGAATATGTCGTGCAGGAGGGCGAGGTCATCATCGTTGATGAATTCACCGGACGCCTGATGCCAGGCCGCCGCTGGTCCGATGGACTTCACCAGGCGGTGGAGGCGAAAGAGAACGTTAAGGTCGAGCGCGAGAATCAGACCCTTGCCACCATCACCTTCCAGAATTACTTCCGTATGTACAAGAAGCTGGCCGGCATGACCGGTACGGCGGAGACGGAAGCTCCAGAGTTCGACAAGATCTACAAGCTTGAAGTTGTGGTCATCCCCACAAACAAGCAGATGGTCCGCAAGGAAAATCCGGACATGGTCTACCGCACGCCTCCGGAGAAGTACAAGGCCGCGGCCGATGAGATTGCGGAGTTGTATAAGACCGGGCAGCCGGTGCTGGTGGGTACCACTTCGATTGAAAAATCCGAACACCTCGCGGCGCTGCTCAAAAAGCGGGCGATCAAACACGAGGTCCTCAACGCCAAATACCATGAGCGCGAAGCTGAGCTTGTGGCTCAGGCGGGCCGCAAGGGCGCTATCACCATCGCCACCAACATGGCAGGCCGTGGTACGGACATTTTGCTCGGTGGAAATCCCGAATTCATGGCCAAGCAGGATCTGGTGAAGCGTGGACTGGCCCAGCGCCTTCAAGTCGCCGGGGGTGCGGTGGAAGCCCGCCCCGCCAGCCAGGAGTTCGTCCGCTTTTACTATCAGGGAACCGAATTCCAGGTGGCCGTGGCTGAGTGGGAGGCTGCTCTCACCAAATTCAAGGCCCAAACGGATAGAGAGCACGATGAAGTCGTGGCGCTGGGCGGTTTGCACATTCTGGGTACGGAGCGCCACGAATCCCGCCGTATCGACAATCAGCTGCGTGGCCGTGCCGGCCGCCAGGGTGATCCCGGCAGTTCGCGCTTTTACCTCTCCCTTGAAGACGATCTCATGCGCATCTTCGCCAAGGAGTGGGTCTCGACCCTGTTGCAGCGCCTTGGAATGGAAGAAGGCGTTCCCATCGAGTCAAAGCTCATTACCCGGCGTATCGAGGCCGCACAGAAGGCGGTGGAGGCGCAGAACTTCGAATCCCGCAAGCACCTGCTCGAATACGACGACGTGATGAACAAGCAGCGCGAGGCCGTATATTCCCTGCGCCGCCAGCTTCTGGAAGGTCTGGATCAGAAGGACCTCATCCTCGAAGACTACGTTGCCGATATTCTGAGCGACCTGCTGGACCAGTTTGCCGCGCGCGAAGCCCATCCCGATACCTGGGATATTAAGGCTCTGAAGAATGCCATCTTCACACGCTTTGGTGTGGACATCGCAGCCGAGGGGCTACAGCCCGAGACGCTGAACCGTCAGGAGCTCGGTGAGTCGATTTTCACGAAGCTGAAGGAGCGCTATGACGCCAAGGAGGCGCTCATCGGCGCCGATGCCATGCGCCACCACGAGCGGATGATCATGCTCAGCGTGCTCGACCAGCAGTGGAAGGATCACCTCCTTAACATGGACCATCTCAAGGAGGGAATTGGACTTCGCGGCTACGGACAGCACGATCCCCTGGTGGAGTACAAGCGTGAGTCCTTCGAGATGTTCGAAACCATGCTCAAGAGGTCGCAGGAAGAGACGGTCCGCTATCTGTATCTCATGCAGATCATCGAATCGGGCCGTCCCACCGGTGGCGAGGATGGAATGGTGCTGAGCCACGGGTCCAATGCGCCTGCCGGAGAAGAGAGCGGCGATGGGTTCGCGCGCGCCGCAGGCCGCCCCGCACGCCGGGCGGTTACTTCGGTCGACGACATGGAAGCCGACTTCATGCGCCGCAAACGCCGCGAACTTGAACAGGCGCGCATGGCCGGAGCGGGAGAGCAGCAGCAGATTCAACAGGTGGTTCGGGCGGGAGACAAGGTTGGCAGGAACGACCCTTGTCCTTGCGGCTCCGGCAAGAAGTACAAAAAGTGTTGCGGGGCCTGAGCAAGCTATCCTATCGACAAGAGGGCGCCGAATCCGGCGCCCTTGAATTTTTGCCATGAAATTTGCCCAACGCACCGGCTGGAATCTCTCCCTCAATCTCTACTCGCAGGCAGTGGAGCGCCATCGTGCCGGCGGACATCCGCTGCTTGACCTGACGGCTTCGAATCCCACAACGGTGGGGTTTGAATACGAGCCCGCGAAGATCCTGGCGGGGCTCTCCACGGCAGATGCGCTGCGATATCGCCCCGAGGCGCGTGGATTGCAGGCGGCACGCGAGGCGGTGTGCAGCTACTACAGGGAGCGCGGGGAGGCCGTAACTCCCGAACAGCTGCTTCTTACCACCAGTACCAGCGAGGGATATTCGTTCCTCTTCCGTTTGCTTTGCGATCCCGGCGATGAGGTGCTGATTCCCACGCCGAGTTATCCGCTCTTTCAGTTCCTGGCCGATTTGCAGGATGTCCGCCTGGTTCCATATCCGTTGTTTTATGACCACGGCTGGCAGATCGATCTGGCGGCGCTCCGTGAGTGCCTGAGTGCGCGGACGAAGGCAATCATTGTGGTTCATCCGAACAATCCCACGGGTTCCTTTGTGCACGGCGGCGAGCGCGAACAGCTCAACCGTATATGCGCCGGGCATGGTCTGGCCTTGATCGTGGATGAGGTCTTTCTCGATTTTGCCCATGCCGGTTTCAAAGGGGCGGGAGCGCAGGCTTCCTTTGCCGCCAATCGCGAGACGCTCACGTTTACCCTGAGCGGTCTGTCAAAAATCGCCGGCCTGCCGCAGATGAAGTTTGCCTGGGTGAATGCCAGCGGACCGGAGGAGATGAGGGACCAGGCGCTTGCAAGGCTGGAGGTAATCGCCGATACCTATCTTTCGATGAATGCGCCGGTCCAACTGGCGGCTTCCGCGATGCTTGAGTCGCGCCATGGTTTCCAATGCCAGTTGAATGCCCGTGTTGCAGCCAACCTCTCGGATCTCGACCGCCAGCTTGCCGCACAATCGTTATGCTCACGCCTGGTGATTGAAGCTGGTTGGTATGCCGTCCTGCGTGTCCCTGCACTTGGACCGGATGAAGACCTGGCCATCCGTCTGCTCGAAAAGGAAGATGTGCTGGTCCACCCTGGACATTTCTACGACTTTCGCCGTGAAGGCCATCTGGTTGTAAGTCTGATCACGCCAGAAGCAGAGTTCCGGGAAGGGATATCGAGGTTGCTCAGGTCAATTTCGGCTGGCTGAACCTGTCAGCTCAGGAACGGATTGCTCTCCCGCTCTTCGCCAATGGTGGTTGCCGGACCGTGCCCCGGAAATACCTCGGTCTCATCCGGCAAGGCCATTACCGGTCCGCGCAGCGATTGCATGATTTTCGCGGTGTTTCCGCCGGGCAGGTCGGTACGTCCAATGCTTCCGGCAAATAGCGTGTCCCCGGCGATGAGTTTTTTCTGAAGAGGGAAGTAGAGGCAAATGCTGCCCTCCGTGTGTCCCGGGGTATGGAGCACTTCGGCTTCAAGGCTTCCTACATGCAGCTTGTCGCCATGGGACAGGCTCTGGTCGAGCGTGGGCTGCTCCGTGAGGGGCATCCCAAGCCAACGGGACTGAAGGTCGAGTAATTTGAATTGCGCGGTATCCGCCTCATTCATCAGGATCGGAGCGCCGGTAGCCGCTTTGAGCTTCATTGCTCCGCCGATGTGATCCACGTGCGCGTGCGTGATTACGATCTGTTTCACCGTGAGTCCGTGCCGGGCAATAAGTTCCAGAATACGCGATACATCCGCCCCCGGATCGATCACCATGGCCTCATGGGTGGCCTCATCGCCGATGATGGAGCAGTTGCACTGCAACACGCCCACCGGAATCACGCTGTGGATCATAGGCCGCCTTTCGTCCGCCAATAACAAAGCCTCCCATCACGGGAGGCCTGATGCCATAAAAGCTCAAACCCGCTATTTCGCCGGGGTAGACGCCGGTTTGTCGGTTGCTGGAGCCTTCTGTTGCAGGGTCTGCGCCGGGGTTCCGCTCAATACCGAGCCCGAACCGGGTCCGCGCCGTGAGGCAATGATCGAAAGGGTGATGGAGGTGAACATGAACAGAATGGCCGACCAGGTGGTGGCCTTGCTCAGCACCGTGGCGGCGCCGCGCGGGCCGAAGGCCGTCTGGCTGCCCATGCCGCCAAAGGCTGCCGCAATATCCGCGCTCTTACCGCGCTGCAACAGCACTACGATAATCAGAAACAAACAGACGAATACGTGAATGGCTGTGATGAGATAAATCATTTTGAAGATCGCGCCGGGCGCGAATTCCTTTCAAACCCTTATGACTCAAATTCTTTGGTGCGGAAGGGGGGACTTGAACCCCCACGCCTTTCGGCGCCACCCCCTCAAGATGGTGTGTCTGCCAATTCCACCACTTCCGCACTTTGCCGGGGGATCATTACCTCGGATTGCAATACAAGACCGCGGCACTAATCAAGAGGCAGGAAGATTATAGCAAACGGAGTTCAGCCGGGTATCTGCCCGGGAACCTACCATTTAACGATCTTCTCAAACGACTGCGGGTCGAGGCTGGCGCCCCCTACCAGGGCTCCGTCAATCTCTTCCTCGGATATCAAGGCGGTGGCGTTCTCCGGTTTGACGCTGCCGCCGTAGAGGATGCGCAAAGCCTGGGCGACCTCGCGGCCCAGGGCATTGGCCGCTTCGCCACGGATGATGCGGTGCGCCTCCGCCGCCAGTTTTGGCGTGGCGGTTTTTCCGGTCCCGATCGCCCACACCGGTTCGTAAGCGATCACCAGCTTCGCGGCGCGTTCGCCGGAGATGCCGCGCAAGGCGATGCTGCACTGCCGCCGCAAAATGTCCCCGGTAAGTCCTGCTTCACGCTCCTGCAAGACCTCGCCCACGCAGACAATTGGCACAAGTCCGCGGTCGAGCGCAGCCTTCCACTTCAGGTTCACGGTGTCATCGGTTTCACCAAAGAACTGCCGCCTCTCGGAGTGTCCGATGATCACATGAGAGCATCCCCCCGCTACCAGCATCTCCGCTGAGATTTCGCCGGTGAAAGCGCCCTCCTTT
>DASZRZ010000258.1:0-38424 GCA_035548935.1 Terriglobales bacterium | reverse complement strand
CCCAGCGATATCCGCAGCTTCGTCAACGCGACCCAATGGGACCGGAATTTCCGCTGGCCCATGCTGGGACCCCTTAGCCCGGTGGAATGGCAGGTGATCGTTTCGGGTATCAGCCCGGTGGGTCCGCGCATTCGTTTCCGGGTCTTGGATGGCAAGATGGAAATTCAGCCGCTTCCCGGAACGGCACAGACCGACCAGATCGCCTACGAATATGTCTCCAATGCCTGGTGTACGCAATCGGATGGAACACCTCGCGTGGCCTCAGGCGGCGTCTGCAAATGGGGGGCCGATACCGATCTATATCTCTGGGCTGAGGATACGCAGCGGTTCGGCGTCAAATGGCGATATCTCAGGGCGAAGGGCCTGGACTATTCCGAAGAATTGCGGGCATGGGAAGATGCGAGGGATTTCCAGCTTTCGACCTCCGGCGCTTCCCGTTCGCTCAGGATGAATGCAACCGCGAATGGACTGCATTTCCTGAATTACGACAACGTCCCTGATTCCGGGTACGGCTATGGACACAGTTAGTCATGCGCCCATCTCACTTTCGCTTTGATGCGGCTCACTGTTCCCTGGGTGATACCAAACTTAGCGGCAATGTTACGCTGAAGGTCCGGGTCGTCTCGAATGGCTCTAACCTGCGCGATTGTAAGTTTACTCGTCCCACACCGCTCACCACGATTTGTAGTTCCGTGTCTGATTTTATCAGCGTGATTGTTTCTGGACGTATCCCATCGAAGATTGGCGAGAGCATTATTCTGACAATTTCCGTCATTGTGGCACCCTTCTTTTTTGTATGGTCGCGGGCCTACAAAGGCCGTCAAAACCAATGTGTGAATGCGAAAAAGTTTCGGCTTATTATTGCGCCACAACAGCGTAAATGGTCTGGGATCGCTCTCAAGAGTTGTGATTTTCTTAAGTCTCTTGGTTTTGACCGCCCATATCCGGCCAAGATCAGAAACTTCATATATTCCCTCGTATCCGGGGATTGGCTTCCAATGCTCCATATACAGGATGGTGGCATATTTGCGCTGCGGGGTCAATAGATGCCCATTGCGGCGGCATATTACGCTAGAAAAGGAAAGCCCGGTGCTGGTGCCGCGGTTTCAACAACTCATAGCGTTCCTGCTCCTGTTGGCGGCCTCAATGCGGTAAGTTCAATTGCGGCGATGCCGGAAACGGACGCCGTGATCATGGACAACTGGTTTCCCCAGACCACATTCGTCCAGCTCCGAAACGGCTACGAAACCCATTCGACAGGATTACCCGGATGGGTCGAAACCGTCATGGGCTATGCGAATGACACCGGAACCGAAAAGATATTCGGTATATCCGGTACTGCGGTTTATGATTGCACCACGGCGGGAGCCGTAGGGGCCGCAGCGGTTACCGGCCTCGCCAACGCACGCTGGGAATATGTGAATGTCGGCGTTCCTGGAGGGTCTTATCTCTATGCAGCCAATGGCACGGATGCGCCCCTGCTCTATGACGGGTCGGCCTGGGTAAAGGTTACGGGCGTATCGACCCCAGCCATAACCGGCGTGACCACCACCCTTCTGAGAAATCCCGCCGTCTGGAAAAACCGGGTTTGGTTTATCGAAAATAATTCGAATGTAGCATGGTATCTGCCGGTCCAATCTATAGGTGGCGCGGCCACGTCTTTCGATCTCAGCACACAATATAGGCTAGGAGGCTATCTCCAAGCCATTCTGACGTTCTCGGTATCCTCCGCCACGACCTTTGACGACTATATCGGATTCTTGAGTTCGGAAGGCGAACTGGCGGTTTACCAGGGCACCGATCCGGACACGCCCGGCCTGTTCAATATCGTTGGCATTTATCGGGTGGGCAAGCCAATTGGGCGCAGGTGCTGGTTCAAGTATGGGGCCGATGCTGTCATTCTGTGTTCGGACGGGTTAGTCTCAGCCACCAAGATCATAGCGGTCGGGCTTCAACAGCCGGAAGACGCGGTTTCCTACAAGATTCAACGCCTCATCAATGCCGACATCCAAGCCTATTCAGATAATTTCGGATGGCAAGGAGTCGTCTATCCGCTGGGAAACAAGATCATCATCAACGTTCCTCAGAACACGAATTCTCGATCCCACCAATATGTGATGAATTCGATCAATTCTGCCTGGTGTTCGTATGGACTTATTTCCACGCCCTGGAATGCCACCTGCTTCTGCGTCCTGGGCGATAATATCTATTTTGGTGGAAATACGACTGTTGCCCAATGCGATACTGGGCAAATGGACGGGACTGGTCAGATTACCGGAACCCTTCAGCCGGCATTCAGCTATGTGGGATCGGATCGGCAGAAGCGGTTCACGATGATTCGGCCTCTGCTCCAGACCAGTGGCACGATTCAGCCGGCGCTCGCCCTCAATACGGATTTTAACACGGTCTTGCCCCAGGGCGTCCCGACTTTTGGACCCGTCAATGGTCCACTTTGGGATGTGGCGCTTTGGGATGTGTCCTATTGGGCGTCCGGCGCCACGGTTCAAAAGAATTGGCAGAATGTCGGAGGCGTGGGCTTCTCAGCCACGGTTTATCTGACGATTGCCAGCAATGCGGCCCAGGTCAATTTGCTGGCCCTGGATTACGTCTATCAATTGGGCGGGATTTTATAGGGTGATGTGGGTCGGTCGCTACCCCGACTGAGGGAATGCGTTTCCAGGGCTAGCTAGTCCTTAGAATCTGGAGAAACATTTTCAAATCTTTCGCGCAGACCACTGCGCCCTCGACAATTGTTTCAAGTCTGCGTGTCTGCTTTCCACGCCGCCACATCGAGATGACTATAGATGACTTTTCGCATAATAGGCAATGACAGAAAAAGGGGCCTGGATTGGGCCATTCCCCGCCTGAATGCCGGGGTTGGGCACTGGGACGGCGCCAGCTGCCTGATTCTGGAAAAGGGTGGTGACATTACAGCTTGCGTGGTGTACAACCATTACTACCCGAGGAACAGCGTGGAGATTTCCGTCGCTGGGGTCGGAGGGAGGTGGCTGACCAGGCCATTCCTGACCGCCGTATTCCGGGTTCCCTTTATAGACTGGGAAATGAGGCGGGTGGGAGCCTCTATAGCCGCTGATAATCATCGGTCCATCCGGTTTTGCGAGCATTTGGGATTCACCCGAGAGGGAAGAATCCGCGAAGGCGCAAGGCCAGGAGTGGACCTGCTTCTATACGGCATGTTGAAACACGAATGCCGTTATTTGGGAGAAATAGATGGGCAAATCTTCGCCCCCGCCCGCTCCGGATCCGGTTCAGACTGCTGCGGCGCAAACGCAGTCTAACGTTCAGACGGCTACGGCAAATGCTGCGCTTAACCGCGTCAATCAATATTCGCCCTATGGATCATCTACCTATCAGATAGTCGGCACGAATCCGGACGGTACTCCGCAATACCAACAGACCCTTGCGTTTTCCCCGACCGAACAAAGCCTGTTTGATAAATACACCCAGGGCCAGAACATCCTGGGCGATACTGCCTTAACGGGACTCGGGAATGTCCAGAACACCTATGGAACACCGTTCAATGCATCCGGGCTTCCGCAAGTCGCGTCTAATGTTGCCAATCCGGGCATTGGGGTCACTTCGCAGGTAAATGGGGGCCAGTCATATCAGGATGCGATGAAGCAGGCGCAAGACGCGGCCTATCGCAGCCAGACCCAATATCTCGATCCGCAGTTCGCACGCCAGCAAGAAACGACAAATGCCCAGCTTGCCAACATGGGGCTTCAGGTCGGGGATAGGGCCTATCAAAATGCACAAGACCAGTTGGCGGAGCAAAAGCGGGCAGCCTATCAGTCAGCCCAGGATTCCGCTGTGCAGGCCGGAAACCAAGAACAGAATGTTCTGTATGGCCAAGGCCTTTCGTCGGCCAATCTCCAGAACCAGGCAAATTCGCAGCTGTTCGGCCAAGGATTATCGAACGCTAATCTGCAAAATCAGGCATCGGCTCAGGCATTGGGTCAGGGCTTAACGCTCTATAACCAACCGCTCAATACCTACAATGCGTTGATGACCGGAGCGCAGGTTCAAAACCCTAATTTTACCCCTGTTCCTGCCACCAACCAAGCAAATACGGATGTGGCTGGAATTACGAATTCGGCCTATCAGAACCAGCTGGCGCAATATCAGCAGCAGCAGGCCGGGATCAACAATCTGTTTGGATTGGGCGGTAGCCTGGGTGGTGCGTGGATATTGTCATCCGACCGGCGCCTAAAGCGTGACATCATGCAGATCGGTTTCACGCCTCACGGAATTCCGCTTTATCAGTTCCGCTATAACAATGATGACGACGAGGTCTATATCGGCGTGATGGCCGATGAGGTCATGCATATTCCTGGCGCTGCCATCCTTGGCGATGACGGCTACTGGAAAGTCGATTATTCGAGGGTCAAATGAGCTACTCGGGATTGACCACGGACCAATTGACGCCTGAGATGCTCCAACAAATGGAGCAGTACCGCCAGAAAATGGCGGCAGCCCAGGCACTCATGGGTAATAACGCAAATCCACAAACGCCTTATGCCGGAATCTCCAATGCGGGTAGCAGCCTGTTGGGTGCAATGGCAATGAAGCGCATCCAAGACCAGAACGATCCGCTGGGGCACGTGAACGTAACGCCGGCCGTCAATTCGTCCTGGATGCAACGGCTCTTTAGCCTTGGGGGCGGCTAATGAGCGGCGCCGGCATCAACCCCCTCGCGATTTATGATCCTGAACTATATGCCAAGTCGCTCAAGATCCAGCAGCGGCAGGCACTAGCTCAGAGCCTTTTACAGTCGGGCAGTCAAAATCCCGGGTCTGCCCCATATGCCGGGCTGAGAAACGCCGGAAATTCCATCCTGGGCGCATACCTGGCCAAATCGGCCACGAACGATATGGGCAATCTCTATGCCCAGCCAGATCCGGGCCAGATTTCGAACAATTCCGGCTCTGGACCTGTCTTGGCCCCGTCTTCACCCCCACCGCAGCCACAGGCGCCCGGTCAAGCCCCCCCACAAGCCCAACCGCCCCAGGCTGCCCAGATCATGGGCCAAGGCCAGAAGCCGGCTCCCGCGCCTTCCCAGGCGCCCCAACAAGGCCAGGAGGCGCCTCCGCCGGATTACGCCGCCCTTCCGGCCCATCTCCAGCGGCTTTATGACCGGATACCCCATTTTCCGGGAATGCCAGCGCAGCAGGCCGTCAACTTCTTCATGACCAATCCGGCTGGGTATCAGGCGGCATGGGCCAAGCAGTTTGAGCCCACACCTCCTCAGCCATTTACTTTGAGCCCTGGCCAACAGCGGTTTGATGCTTTTGGAAAGCCGATTGCAGCCCTACCCCAGCAAGAGAGCCGTATTCTGACGCCTCAGGAAATCCAGGCGCGGGGACTGCCAGCCCCGCCACAGGGAAGTCTCTATCAGCTTTCGCCCACGAACCAGCTTTCGGTGGTGAAAACCACAGATGTCATGTCGCCGGACAGATTCAAGCAGGAAGCAAGCCTGGCCCAGACCAAGGCGGATATCACGGCCAACACTGGCCTGGGCCGCAGCATGATGGGCCATGCCTATAATATCTTGGCTCAGGGCCTCAAAAATCCGGCACTTATCAACACCCCAGAATATTACACGGCGTGGCAAATCCTATCGAATCCGCAAATCGATCCGAATACGGGGACCGTGGTGGTGCCAGATCTGTCGGCCTTCCGACCACCTCCCGGCGTGGTGGCACATGGCAAACCAAGCCAGCGTATGCCGGCCATCAAAGGTTTTGCGCCGCCCAATCCGAGCCAACCAGAAGCTGCATCGGCTGGTTTTGCCAATCGCTTGGCCGAGTCGTCCAAGATCATCGACCAGACGCAGACTGCCGGAACATCGCTCCAAAACCGTCTGAAGTCCGAAGTCCCCGTAGTGGGCAATTATTTAGTTGGCCCGGAATATCAAAAGCTGGATCAGGCGGAACGCAACTTCGTCAATGCCCAGTTGCGTCGAGAGTCTGGTGCTGTCATCAGCGAAGAAGAGTTTGCCAATGCCAGAAGGCAATATTTCCCGCAGCCGGGAGATAGTCCGCAAGTTTTGGCCCAGAAGAAAGCGGCTCGCGACATGGCCGTCCGTAACATGCAGTTGTCGGCAGGTAATGTTCTCTTGCCCCCGAATGTGATGCAGGACGCGTCCCCGCCCAAGGGCGCACCCGTGGTTCCCCAGGCTCAAGGATACGGGGCTGCGCCGACCAGTGCTCCAAGCGCAACGCCCCAAGTTCGTGTCAGGAAATATAATCCCACAACCGGCAGGATCGAATAATGCCGACACGGGTACAGGCTCCAGATGGCACCATGATCGACTTCCCGGATGGGATGAGCGACGACCAAATCTCTGCCGTCATGCGAAAACAATATCCGCCGACAGCGGCTAGTTCTCAGCCGACTGGCTTGGCCGACCCAAAGGGATATGCTTCTTCCTTCATTCGGAACGCCGCCAATGCAGCTACATTCAACTTGGCCGACCCGGCAGCTGCGGCAGTGGGTGCCCTATTTCCAATTAAGGGGTGGACATCCACGAAGCCAACTTATGGGGAACGCTATCAAGAGCTATTGAACTTGTCGCGTGGAGATACGGCGGCCGGCCAGCAGGCACATCCAATTTTTTCGCTAGGATCTTCGATCATTGGGGGCGCGCTGAATCCGGTCGCTCATGCCCTTCCTATTCCGAAGACATTGGGTGGCGCGGTTGGGCAAGGAATGCTTGTGGGCGGTGCTTATGGCGCTGGTGGAAGTATTGGTACGTCCAAGGATTTGAAGGACGCGGCGGTACAGACTGGAACCGGTGCGGCAGTTGGGGGTGCCGTCGCTCCTGTAGCATATCTAGCCGGTAAGCTGATCGCCGGCGCAAAGCGGACGCCAGAAGCCAATGTTTTGCATGAGGCTGGCGTGCCCCTGACTGTGGGAGAAAGTGTGGGGGGCGCGCCTCAAACACTAGAAGACGCCACCACGCACATTCCAATGCTCGGGACAGCCATTAAAAACCGCAAATTGGAATCTGTGGTTGGTTTTAATCGAGCGGCATATAACCGGGCACTGGAACCTCTTGGCGTAAAATATCCTGCTGATGCGCCAATTGGTAATGCGGGGATAGACAAAATCGCCAATACGATTGGGGACGCCTACGATGGAGTCTTCAAAGGCGCCCGCCTCAAGAATAGTGATACGTTTGCGAATAACATTTCGCAGGCGGTCGATGATGCGTCAAATCTCCTGCCAAAAGAGCGCGTCACCAGCATTACCAAGAATATCAACCGGCTTATAACTGGAAAATTTGATCAGAATGGTGAATTGAGCGGAGCCGCCCTACAAGCCGCCAAGAACTGGATAGCCGAGCAAGCACGATCTACGCCTACTGCAAGTATTGATGATCGAGCAACGGCTGCGGCCTATGGCAAAATCCTTGATGCGATGAAAAACGGGATTGCCGAGTCGGATCCGGACAAGGGTGCGCTTCTGCGCGCGGCAGATGCCGCCTATCGGAGATTTCTGGTCATTCAGCAAGCCGGGACTTTTAATAACACCGGAAAGCGGGCTGGGGTGTTTACGGCTGACCAATTGGGAAGTGCATTGCGGTCCAGTGATCTTTCAGCCCATCGCGGTGCATTCGCTCGCGGAAAACTTCCGATGCAGGATTTGGTGCAGGCTGGCCAAAAGATTTTGCCGTCAACTGTACCGGATTCCGGAACGGCAGTGCGTGGCCTTGTTGAGGCGGCACCATGGCTATTGGCGGGACATGCCGTCAGTCCGGGAGCGGCTACCGTTGGCAGCCTGGCGCTAGGAGGTGGCACTGCCCTTTATTCAAAGTCCGGACAATCACTGGCACAGGCACTTATGCATGGGGCTCCGGAAACTCGTGCGGCATTGAGTGAGATTCCGATGACGATGTTACCCGGCGCGATAGCGATGCTGTCCGGTCCTGGGCAACGCGATAAGCTCGCCAAACGCCTACAAGGCCAAAGCCAATGAGGGGGGCGATGGTCTGGAACCAAATTGAATCCATAGGGGCATCTTGGCCCCCAAAAGAGGTTTAGTCAAATGGCTGGTTGGGACGGCTCTGGAGGCTTTAGCTTCCAATATAACTGGGCGAATGATGCGGCCAATGGTATTCCCATTACGGCCTCCCGGATGGATACCCAATTTGCCAACGCGGTATCTGGCTTCGAGAATTGCATCACGCGGGATAATCAGGGCAAGCCTTCCGCGACGATGTTGCCGGACACCGATGCGGCTTATGCTCTAGGCAGTTCGTCTTACCGCTGGCAAACGGCCTATTTCGGAAAAGACCAGAATAGCGGTAGCTATACGACTGTCTCAAACGCGAGTACCGGCACGTCTGCCTATGCCGGTTATAGCGCCACCAATGGTGCCGAGACCATCTATCTGACCATGCTTGGCACGAATTATACCGGCCATACCAGCGTGGGGCGTCTCTATAGCAGCGGATCAATGGAGATTTTTGCCGGTTCCACCGCCAGTCTCCGGTTTGGCGTCAACAATACCGAAAAGGGACGTGTTGGGACAGACGGCAGCTTTCTGTGGGGAACTACCACAGACGGCGGATGGTTGGGAAATGCCAATGCGGAATTCACTGGCGGCGGCAATGTACTATCGGCCTATAACTCAGGAACATCCGGTGCGCCGATTATATCTCGCGTGGATGACACCGGTGCAAACCTGGAGAATTTCTATTATTCGACCGGACTAGTTGGATCCATCAGCACGAATGGAACAACCACGGCTTATAACACTTCGTCCGATCTGCGCCTGAAACAGAATATCGCGGACGCGCCGTCGCAGGCTTCCGTAATCGACGCACTTACGGTTAGAACTTTCTCGTTCAAAAGTGACCAGAGTAATGCAATGCAGATCGGCTTCATCGCCCAGGAATTGCAACAGGTTTATCCGGATGCAGTTCACGCGGGAGACGCCGATCCGAACACGATCTCAAAAGTCTGGGGCGTCGATTACTCCAAGCTGGTGCCCCCGCTTATCAAGGCATTCCAGGAACTAAAGGCGGAATTCGAGGCATACAAGGCAGCGCATCCCTGATGGACCTGGACAAGCTCATATCCGATTTGCAGCGGGACGAGGGTTGGGTTCCCTACGTCTATGACGACGCCAACACACAACGCGTTGTTCCCGGCTATCGCATGATCGGAAACGCAACTGTGGGCTGGGGCTTCAATTTCAATGGCGCTCCCATGACCCAGGCCGAAGCCATGCCGATTCTGGAAGGCCGCGCTTCGAAGGCTTGGGATGAATGCAAGATTGCGTGGCCCTGGATCGAGAACGCACCGGAGCCGATTCAAAGAGCAGTCGCAAATCAGCTTTATAACATGGGTTTGAATACCCTCCAGAAATTCACGACATATCTAGGGTTGCTGGAACAGGGAGAATATGAGGCAGCGGCTACGGATTTGGAAACGACTCTTTGGGCAAAACAGACAGGATCGCGTGCGTTGCGTATACAGGCGCTTATCCGATCAGCATTGGGGTAAGTGATGAAGGAATTCTTTTCGTGGTTCATAACGGGGATATGGCCCCCGCGTGACAGTTCGAGGCCCGAAACGATGTTCAAATGGCAAATGGGCGTAGCGATGTCGATCTATTTCTGGGTAGCCGCCCTAATGGTGGGCGATGCGATTCAGTTTGGATGGACACCTTGGTTTGCCGGATTCGCGCCAATATCCTTGGCTCAGGCGAACGCGCAATCCATCAGAGACTTGGGAACCAAGCTGTTGAATGGTCAGCAACAAGCGGAATCGAAACAGATCGAGCAGCAGATTATCGATGCTCAATCCCGTGCCTGCAATGCCGAGAAGGAAAAGAATTTTGAGGCTGTCGGCTTTGCCAATGACAAGATCCGAACGCTCAAAGACCAGTTCTACGACCTGAACAAACGCGGATATGACGTTCCCACCTGTCATCAATTGGGCATAGAATAGGAGATACCATGAAATTCATCAGCTGGGCGGATGGCAAAAAGACCTATCTAGTCTGCCTCGCCGCCATTGTCCTGGGGATTATCGACAGTCTCAACCAATCCGGCTTGACGCATATCGAAATTCCGTTCTACGTCAACTGGTTCCTGGCTGGTCTTGGTGGCGCTGCCGTCCGCAAAGGCATTCAAAGCCAGACAAGCCAGATCACGGCGCAGGTTCTCCAAGCCGTTTCCCAACCCCCTCCACCCGAAAGTAAAGGATAAGACCATGAGTGCGACATCGTTTGCCGGCCTTTGGGCCGATGTACAGGCTGAGGCAAAGAAGCTTTGGGCAGCGGCGGGAGCCGAACTCAAGGCATTCGAAGCCGCCTTTGTTCCCGCTGCCGAACAGGATCTGGCTGCCGCTGGCTCCGCCCTCTACAAATTGGCCGTGAACATGGCGTGGACCCTGGCGACCCAAGAATTCGCCAATCTGACCGGAGGGCAGAAAAACGCCATCACAGTCACCTCAATTAAGCAGGCCGCAATTACCGCCGGCACTCCGCTGGTGAACGGCGTGGCCGAGAAGCTGGCTGAGGATGCGTACCAGGCCCTCAAGACCACGGCGCCGTCCCTAACCCCAGGTTCCTGATGCTACGGAAATGGCTTGTGACGATGCCGCTTCTCTTGAGCGGTTGCGCGGCCATTTTCCCTAGCGCCAAGACCTACGTGCCTCTCACGGCCCGAATTGATAACCCAACCCAGTACCAGGCGGACCTCAAGGAATGCCACCGGGTAGCCGATAACTACAGGCCCGGTATAAGCTCTGGGAGCCTCGCACAGTCCACTTTCAACGGGGCGGCTAGTAATGCAGCGGAAGGCGTTCTTAGCCCCGCTGTGCCGGCCGTAGGGGCTGTGGCGGGGGCGGCGGATTCCCTGGTTGCAAGCTTTGGCATAACGGCGCAAGATTCGATTACCATTTTGGTGCGCTGCATCCTGGAAGAAACCCGGAGGGACCATTCTGCGGTCGTAGCGGATCCTCACTAACGGAACGCCTGATTCGGCTCCTCACCCAATCTTTGCTATTCAGGCGAATACTGGCCGCTCTCAGAAATGGGGGCGGCCTTTTTCTTTGGAAATGGCCTTGACGGTATCTTCCGCCCGCTTGATTTCATGGGATGGCGGGATTTCTTGCCGCCTGCTGCTAGGCGCCGCGTCTTTGCGATACGATGCTTGGACGATCCTGCCGAAGTGGCTTTGGAACCATTGGTGATTTTGGCGTGACATCCTTTGCAGCTATAGCGACAATTCGATGGAGCGTCATCTCCGCCAAGCGCTATCTCCACAATATGCTCGCGCTCCGGAATTGTCCACCAAATTAATTCGTAAGTATCCGATGATGTCGCATAAAATGCTTCTACAAACATTTTACCACAACGATAACATGGAACACAAACGCCCTGATACGCCAGCGTTTCAATTACATCCTTCTCGCTCCAGCGTTTACGTTTCATCTCAATCCACCCATCCCAGCTACCCTAATGTCTGTGAGGTAGGATTGGTATCTTCTCTCTATTTTCTTCCATAATCTTCCGGATTCGCAGCCATCGACAATCTCCGATCTTGATCCAACCTCACATATGTTACGAATAATTTGTGCGGCCTCATCCGCCCCGGTGGAAGCGTTGATAAATTTCCTGAACTCCGGATCCTGGCAACGTATCGCCGCTTGCTGTGAGAGAGGAAGACTATTAAATGGACGATGTTCTTTCTTTTTTTCCTCTTTCGTGAGCTCAACTTTGATCGGCTCAACTTCCGTATTCACGATTTCTTCCCAAGCCACCATGAGCCTTGCACCGATCTGAAGCTGTGACAGCTCAGCGGTATAATCATCAGGCTGGACAAGGAATGTGAGATATATTCCTTTGTCGTTCTTGCGCTCTGCTGAGAGCTTGGCTTCGAAGTTATGGGCCATGATTGCCTCTTATTTCTCGATCTTTACGAATAGACTCTTGCCGCCCGGCGCGATTTTAACGTCAACGATTTTATGATCATATCGAGCGCCGCGATACAGTTCCCACAACCTCCCGCCGCGCTCTCCGATTTCTTCCCAGCCTTTTGGAATTAGGTCGTGGTACATGCGAACATACGCTAGGCGCCGTTTCGTTAGCTCTGTGACGCGCATAATCTAATCCACCATCTCATGCTGTTTCGTGATTGCATCGACTAGCTGCGCGACCTCTATGCCGCAGCCCGATCCCCATACTTGGCCGTGAGCGCCAGAACCTTCGCATCGACTTCCTGCAGAAAGACCAATGCCTCCCGCTCGATCTCCGCGATCATGGCATCATTGCGCTCGATGCGCTCGACAAAAAGCTGCATCCGCGTCGGGAGGCGCGGATCGTAACTTACAAAGTCACAGAAGGTTGCGCCAGTGCAGGCCATCTGCCATTGCATCTGCTTGAGATACTTGTCGGGAATGCCTGCGCCCAGCAGCGTGTCGATATGGGTGGCGCTGTTCGGGCATTTGATCTCTACTAGACCAAGGCCATCTATGATGCCATCTGGTGAGCAGCCGCTCATTTCGATAGTGGGATGAACAACAAAGCCGACTTCTTGAACCTCCGCGTCCCGGAAAAACTGATAAGCGGCGCGGGCCTCTGGTTCCGTCTCGGTGCCGTGGCGCATGGCGGCGTTTGTGAATCCTTCTGCGACCGTCCCCGTCAGCCGCTCTGCGACAAGTTCGGCCAGATAGTTGGCGCGGCCGGCACCATACCCGCTTTTGGTCCTAGCCATCATATCCGCAATACGTGAGGCAGTGACGCGTCCAGCGCGAGCGGCGTGCCATTCTGGCGTCCCTTGGATGCACCCGATAATCTTCATTTGCCTTTGCCCTTCTGTTGGCGCTTGTCGATGGCGAGATTGAGGGCTTCAAGGGCGCGACCATAATGCTTGGTTGTGATATCCTTGAGTGCCTCAACCTTCATGTATTTGCAGAACTTTTCTGGATCTGCGTCGGCTTGCTCCATCATTTCGCTGAGCTTGGCCAATTGTTCTTCGGTGATCGGGATGTTCCCTCCCGCATTGCCGTCATCGTCGTCACCGACCGCGATGTTGAAGATCAGCTTTAGGAGATAGCGCTGGCCATAGGACATGGCTGAACCGGCCGCGTGAGTCTTGGTCATCACGTCGCCGCCCTTGGCGCCTTTGCCGTCTGCGGGCATGTCGGTCTGGTAGGTTCGGCTGTGGCCTACTTTGTGGCTCACATAGCAAAGCACGCGGACATGATCTGTGGGCGCATCCCTGCCAGTATCGAAGCTCAGGGCAAAGCCATGCTTGGTGTAAATCGGGCGAATGGCTTTATCCAAGGCCGGATAGCTGGCATATTTGCTCTTGGTCTGCGGATTGCTGGCATCGGCGGCCACAGGCTTGATCTCTTCCTGTGCCGCGCCCATGGCTTCGTTGAAGGCGCGCTCGGCATTTCTGGCCTCGACGCGCTCCATCATCATCATAAGCCGTTCTAGCTTTTCTACATCCGTATTCGGATCGGAAGCGGCACGGCTGATGACTTCCAGCAAAGAAGTCGGCTGGCGAGTTTCTGGCAGATTCTCATCTCGGATTGCAACTTGTGTCATTTGTCGCCTCTTGCCAAACTGATTGCCTCATCCCAATCCACATGACCGGGCACCTCGTCCTTCACCGCCAGGATCAAATCCATGATCTGATTTCTGCGAAGGCTTGTCCGACTCGCGGCCTGCGTCATTTCCTTGATATAGCGATCCGTTGCTTCACGCACGGTCTGGAGCGCGATATATTCGTTGATTACGTCTTCATCGGATAGCCGGTTCATGCGAACACCGCCATGGCTACACAAAAGCCGATGAAGATGACGAGGCAGACGCCAGCCGCGATAGTCTGCCATAGCGGCTCGACCGCAGGCCCGCTATTCTCCAGCCTGATCCCATCTGTCTGTTCTCTTGCGAAAGCATAGTCTTTGGAATGATACGGCGTCATGCCTCCTTCGATCCTTTGCTGTGCTTCGCGGAGATATGTTGCATCGCTGTAGTGGGTGAATTTGGTCATTTAACCCTCCAGCAGCGATAGCCATCTTTTACTCGCCTTACAGAAAATTTCTTTTTGTGCCGCATTCCTGATACCCTGTGCGATTTCATCGGAAACAAAAAAACTGTCGCCTATCTTCATCTCTTTGAACGGATAGACGGTTCTGGCGTGCGCTGGAATAGGGATGCCAGGCTCTATTTTGAATTCCATTTGCTCCTCACGATTTGTTATACCGCGATGTTAAACAGCAGTTGACAGCCGGTCAAGAGTGTTTTACAAAAAATTCCATGAAAGAACGAAAGTCCCGGATCGTGGCGCTCCGCTTAACGCCATCCCAATCGAAGAGGTTGGAATCTGTGGCCAACGGCAAGCCCGGAAGCCCCAGCATCACAGCAATATTATTACGCGGCCTGACATTGGCGTTAAGGGAGGCGGGGAAGAAATGACCAAGCCTTGGATCTCAGACGCTCGCCAGCGTGCTTCCAAAGCCTATAGGGACACCCACGAAGCCCTTCGCATAGAGGTTGGCATGGCCGCTCTAGCGAAAGCCCTAAATGCCGCTACGGAAGCCGCTGGGAAGCGTGAACGCAAGCGTGCCAAATCAGATGAATTCAGGATGCGGGGGGAGATGTGACCGAACCCAAGCGCATGTGGTCTTGCCTACTGCCGGCGCCGATCTCAGTCAATGCCATGTTCGTGAATCGGAAGCATAAGGACGGCAAGAGCAAAGGCCGGATGATTTCTCCCAAATACGTTGCGTGGCGCAAGGACGCCGAGGGATCGCTCTGGCTATCCAAGCCGCTTCCCAGCTTTGAAGGGCCTGTAAACGTAACCCTGGCCTTCCAAGAGCCATCCAGGCGCCAGGATCTCGATAACAAGGCCAAAAGCGTCCTGGACCTGCTGGTGAGATATAAAATTATCAAAGATGACAACAATATTACACTACGCAGCCTGACGCTTTATTGGGACGAAAAGGTGAATGGAACTCGTGTAACCATTTGGGAAATCTAATGTCTCTGACGGAAAAGCAAAGGATCGCGGCCTTGGAACTCAGGCACAAGAAAGTTCCACATATTCAGATCGCGCAAGACCTTGGCATTCCGAGACAAGACCTCATCAGATTCTTTATGGCCATCGACCATAGCATTAACCGCAAACTGAGACCCGGAGATACCGGCATCTATGACCTGCGTGCAGAGGAAGTCATGCAGGAGGAACATGCCAAGGCTGAGGAAATGTGGCGGCGGCGGATGGGCGGCGCGAAGTGGAACCGAGCGAGGAGGGATGGCGACGGATGAGTGCCGAAACTTGGATGGTAATTTTCTATGGCCTTGTGGTTCTCGTGGCTCTTTTTGTCGAGGTCGCCTTAGTTTTTGGATGGGAACCGCCTCCACGCGGGACCGCTGCGGCGGCTTGGTTCGGCATCATGTTAGGCGCTCTAGCGCTTGCAAGCTGGTATGGGGGCAAATGATATGGGGTAACCCGCGAACAGAATCTATTCACAAGCCTCCAGGACGTTCGGGAGGGGCAATGCAAGTTCCCGCTGTGGTCGGATGCACCTGACGAGATAATGGCCGTGTGTGGCCATCCTACGGTCCCTGGGAAAAGTTGGTGTCCGTTTCATTACCATCGAGTATTTAAGATCTGCGGAGAGAAGAAATGAGCGAGTTCTGGGTTGGGCAGAAGGTGGTGTGCATTCCCAACGGCTGGGAATGGTGCAGCCTGTGGGGTGCGTTTGTTGATGTGGCAATGGGCCGCTGGAAAAGAGATCCGCACAAAGGAGAAATTTGTACGATCTCTGATCTAGAGGTCAGTGCCGATTTTGGTTTGGTTCTTTTCCTGAATGGATATGGACAAGTCTCTTATATCGCGCAAGGATTCCGCCCTCTCGACTCCAAAGCCATTGAAATCTTTCGCAAGATCGCCCGCGATGTGACGGATGGCAAGAAAGCTGAGATCCGCGATCCTGGCCATAAGGTGCGGACATGAACGAAATTACTGATTCGGAGGTCGTTGCCGTCTATCTCCGCTACATCCGGGATAATTACCCCAGGCTTTCTGTCGAGAAGATAGCAGACCAGCTGGATTTAACCGCCGCCCGCCTCGATGCTGACGAAAAGGACGTCATCGATATTGTCGATGCCGCCAAACGCAAGAACCGCCACGTCATAATCAACGAATCAGGTGGAACGCCTGATCGATTATGTGACTGTGGCGGAATGTCGCAGCGGGAACATTATCCCGTTTCCCTTTGAAAGACGGCTAAATGCTTGATAGATTTGGAAAAACCATCATCGTCGGCTATGCGGAACATGAAATCCTGTGGATAACTGCCGCTCTTAGCCTGCCGAACCCGGCCCGAGGGGAAGCATTCAAGGACATAGCGGAAATGACCGGCCGAACAACGGAACAAATCCGGGCCAAGTCCTGGGAGCTAAGGCGCAAGCAGATCGAAGCGGAATGGGCCTCCAGCCGCGTTCCAATGACCGCTGGCGGGTATCAGAGCCCTGTCAGGTATGGGACGGCGGAAAACATTCGAAAACCTTCCCTGGCTTCCCTAATGGCTGGGAATGGCAGGCGTGTGAAAGCGCAGATTGTAGTGGAATGATGCGGGCCGGATTCGAAACCGACTTTTAGGGGCTGGACTCGAACCAGCGACCGTCAGCCCCGCAAGCCGACGCTCTACCAACTGAGCTACCCTAATGGCTCAAGCGTTCTAACGGTTTGGCGCGACCTACTCCCGATAAAACGATAATCTTGCACTGCGTGTCCTTCCACGCCGCCGCATCATTTTGTGCCAAAGCACTCCAAGGCTTAGACCGAGGTCGCATTCGGCAATGTGCAGATTACTGCGTGGGCCGAGAAATGCAAGAGAATGATGCGGGGCTGGGCGCAACTCCAGCTTCAGTCTTCGCAATCCTGACCAGTCTCAGCCTTTGAGGGGCTTGCCATATCCTGAGGTCCCATAACCGGGATGGGCAGATATTTGGAGCCCGGTGAGTAGCAGCTCACCGGGCTCAACATGCCTTTGACGGGGCAAGACAAGCGGAGGGTACGAAGATGGGTCAGCCAGTCTAATAGGGGCATAGTGCCCCTTACCTCCAGACTAACGCCGCGCGTTAGAATCTAGATTCCGACGCGCGGCTCCTTCATAGCATGTCCTTGTTATGGGATCAAATCCCATCATACCGGGTTGACAGTTTAAAGCAACGAGAACATGCTTTGAAAAGTGAAAGGCCCCCGGCGGTAAACCGGAGGCCCTTCGAAAACCGATGTACGAGATCGGCTGGCACCATTGGTAATATACCAAGCCGTGCTCCCCCAATCAAGACATCGGCAAGTCAATCTGGGTTGAAATTCCCGGGGGATTGGCTTGTGCGCGCTACTCGGGGGTCCGGCATATGCGCAGCGGTGGTCTAAGGGTTTGGGCCGCAAGACCGGGGGCGGGGCTTATTGCCGTCCGAGAGCAGGAACCATGGCAGCGGGATTAAGCCCTAGCTGCTGTCTGTAAGCGCCAAGGCTCGTCTCAAAGAGCATGGCCCCAGACGAGAACGCACCCGGCCAAAAGTCGGGGTAAGTCGTCCTTTGTCTGGTCGCACCAAGGTCTGAACTCAAGAGCATAGCCCAGGAAGGGAATAGAAAATGACCATCGAGGAACGAAGCAGGCAGATCAAGGAAAAGTGGAAACTTAGTTCAATCCATTTTTTCTTTGATGATAGTTACCCAGGAATTTATCGGGCTTTCGTATTCAGGAGAAATGCAAAAGGATTTCAGGCGTCAGTCACCGAAGGGTTAGGAAAATCATTCCTTGCCGCCTTAGACGATGCAGAGCAAAATCTAATTGCTGGGCCGGTGAACGCGGCGGATCGAATTGCAGATGCAAAGAAAAAATTTGCCGCATGAATCTCTGCCCGAGTATCCCGGCAGGCGGAAAATGCGAAGCTATGGACTATTGATTAGTATATGAAATGACATCGCGGGAAATGATCGAAAGGATATAAAATGAAAGTGCGTCCGCGCTCTCCGGATGGGAGTAAATCTAGCAGGAAAGGTCATGTGTTGCTGCCTGACAGGTGGCTAGATGAGATCTCAGAAATGGAGCCGGCAAAACCGACTCCATTTCCTGCGGATCTGGGAGGATTGCGATTTGGGCGACTGGTGGCTCAGAGCAGATGTGGCTCAGATAGGCACCGTCACGCAAAGTGGCTATGCAAATGCGATTGCGGAACCTATCGCGCTGTAGCTAGACAGAATTTGATTTGGGGAAGTGTACGATCATGCGGTTGTTTAAAAAAGACCACCAGAGTTCTTGATCTTGCTGGCCAAAGTTTTGGACAATTAGTGGTAATAGGGCAACCCGAAAAGCGACATTCGCAGCGAGGTATATATTGGACTTGCCGATGCTCGTGTGGATACGAAAAAAAGATTCGAGCGGACGTTTTATTAGCGGGACATTCTAAGAGTTGCGGCATTCAATCTCGGCATATGGAAAACTAAGATGGATTGCTCAGATATAGGAATCAAAGAGATTTACGGTGATCCTGCCCCGACGCGAATTGCGAGATTTCGAAGAGTCGCGCGGCAGGCTTGGAAAGAAAAATTTGGTACAAATTGTCCTGATTGTGGATGCACCATGGTTTTCGACGTGGTCGTCGGCGGCCCGGGATTTTGCCGGATGGCAACGCTGGATCACATTTTGGCGCGTTCGTTGGGCGGAACGGATCACTTAAAAAATTTGCGATTTGTATGTCGCGGATGTAATCAGAGAAAGGCCGTGAGAGAATCTTTATTAGCGAAGAAAGGCCGTGAGAGAATCTTTATTAGCGAAGCTTGCCACACTCCCGCGCCGGTAGCCCAGATGGTAGAGGCAGCAGACTTAAAATCTGCACAGGGTCAGTTCGAATCTGACGCGGCGCACCAAATTTTTATCCTTAAGTCGGCACTCCAGCGAATTGCTAATTTGCCGCCACTTCATCAAGTTGGAAAGCCCGATCCAATGCTAAGAGCGAAAAGAATTGCCATAGTCGCGCTCGGAGGTGACCCGGCGAAATTCAAGGAAAAAAATCATGTGGCCTGACTTCGAATCCTGGTATAAACACTATCCAAGAAAAATTGGCCGTGGCGATGCAGAAAAAGCCTATAATCAGCAGATAAAGAAAGGCTTCGATCCAAACGATATATTGCGCGGCGTCATAGCTTATGCAGCAAGCGCGAAAAGCCTTGATAAAAACTGGATTCCATACCCCGCTACATGGCTTAGAGCCCAGCGGTGGTTGGACGAGGATATACAGGAAGTTATTGCCCTCACACCCGAACAAATCGAGATCAACAAAGACCGCGCAGATCGCTTATTTCATCGAGGCCGCTACGCCCAGAAGTATCTATAGGGCGCGGGCCTTTCTTACATGTTTCCACGCAGGCGATTTGAACGATCAAGCCAAACCTGTCCGCGCTCATAGAGCTTTTCGGCCAAAACCTTATTACCGCGCTCTGCCGCATCATTGGCATCTGCTAGATAACGGCCACCAATTTCATCGGCATCTGCAATGCGCTCTTGAATGGTTTTCTTGGCCTTGGTCATGTTCGTCTCCGTCTGTTGACCCCATATAAGCACCCTTGACAGGAATTGTCTAGCCCTTTAGAAATATTCCCATGAGAAAAGCAAAGCAGCCCAAACCACCGCCGGTTCCGGTCAGGTGGTATGCCCCAGACCAGGACGCCGCAGATCGGCTTCTGGCGCTAGGAGCCACGGAGCGGGGCCTATATCGGGGCTGGAAAGGCCAAATTCCCGGCAAGTTCAAGATGCGGCCCGGCGAGTTATTGGGCGTGGTGGACGGCTACAGGGCATTTGGCAATGGCCAGCGGGCCATTACGGCTGCGATTGATGCGATCCATGCCGACGGCGCCACAGTCATAGACGTTGAGACGGGCCAGAATAGCCGGGATCATGGCCACATTCTCATGCCTGCCGCCATCGGCCCGCGCCGCCAATCTGCGCAGTATCGAAAGAAGATGGCCGACGAAGCCGCCAGGAAGCGCCGCGAGTCCGCTGCCGGGATGCTGGACCACGAAATCCGGATAGAATGGAAGAAGCCTGGAATTATGAGCGCCGATGAGCGCGCAGCGTTCCTTTGTATCCCGCGCTCAACACTTTATCGAGAGTTTGGCCCGAGCGGAGCATCCCCGGGCCGTCGTCCCAAACACTTAATCGAAACATAGGAACGGTCATGCGTGATACCGACGAAGGAAACTTCCAAGCGCGCGTCCAACCCTGGATGCTGGCGTGTTTCGGAAGCGAGATCGCTGCCGACAAGATCGAGCGCAATCATCGGTTCCTTGAAGAGGCCATTGAGCTTGTTCAATCCTGCGGCTGTACGCGGAGCGAGGCACATCAGCTCATAGATTATGTTTTCGACCGGCCGGTAGGTGAGCGCGGACAGGAAGTCGGCGGTGTTATGGTGACGCTCGCTGCCCTATGTCTCGCGCAGGCTATTGACATGGACCGGGAAGCGGACCGAGAGCTGGATCGTATCTGGGGAAAGATTGATAAGATTAGGGCAAAGCAGGCCGCGAAGCCGAAACATTCTCCGTTGCCGAGTTAGAGAAAGGGAGGCTGCCGATGCCCGGATGGTACAGCGCATTCCTATGGTTTTGTCTTGGGTTTATTGCATTCGGGTATCTAAATAGGTTTTTGAAATAGGGAGGCCAGCTTGAGCCTAACAGAAAAGATTATCGACGGTCTGCGTGGGGCCAAGGCTTTCGACAAAGCCAACCCTGGGAAAGTGCGCATCTCTGACTTCGAGGTTCGCATCCAGCCGCGTCGAGCGGCGCTCATAAACAAAAAAACTGGCTCGATGCGGATCATTCCACTAGACGACAACGACTAAATAGGAGCCGGAATGACCGCAATTACTCAAACGATGTGGGCAGCCCTTGCGGCGCTCAAGAAAGATGGACCGCGCGCTGCCTACCCTGGCTTGCGGTTGAACACACTCGACGCTTTGGTACGGCGTGGGCTTGCCAAACCATACAAACGAGGCGTTGGTGCCTTCTTTTCACCGCGCATCAGTATCATGTTCAAGGTCAGTGAACGCGGCGTGGCGGCTCTGAACGCGCACTATGGTCCTGACAATGACATTCACAAATAGGGAGCGTGGCCGTGACCGACACCACAAAGCTACCGGCTGGCCTGATCATCAACCGCTACGAACACGGCGGTGCGCGAGTCTATTGGGATCGGGACGGAAAGCGCGATTTGATCATGGACCTGTATGACGAAGAACCTGGCACCCGCACGGATGCAATAATCGAATTGGTTCTAAAGTCTGGAATTTTAAAGTAGGAGCGATTATGTCTGCGGCGAGCAAAAACCTGGAAGCCCTCTGCGCCCTTGAAGATAATTGGGACGGCTATGGTGGCAAAAGGCCGACCGTTGCCGCATTGCAGACAGTTTCGGAGGTTTTCTATGTCCCCGTTTGCGATGGCGGCGTACAACTTGAAATGCATACCGGGGGCATGGACATTGAAATTTCAATCAACCCGGACGGCACCATCGGAAGTGTCTATGCGGGGAAACCGTAACGTAAGGAGGCCAACATGGCAGACACACGATGCATTGATGGTCGGCTAATGCGCCACGATCCGCAGCCTGATGATCCGTCGCTTGAGACGGACGTTGACGAGTGTCCAGATTGCGGCGGTAAGGGATGCGTCTGCGAATGCTGCGGCGAACCATTGTCAAAGACATGGCGCGGCGCTCTCTTCTGCAAGCCATGTGATGATGCGCGTGAGGCCGGAGAAGCATTTGCGGACGAACACGGGTTACCAACATGACGACGTGCACTATGCTCCGCGAAGGCTGGATTTACCGCGATGGTCACGGCGATCTGCATGGCCCCATGGAGTTACGCGACAAAAAGCGCGGCCAGGAGACATGGCTCGATCAGCATGGCGCGCTCTACCACTCGGACGGTCGCCAATGGGGCCACACCTATGACAGCGCCGGAAATCTTATTAGTCCAGTCTCAATGAGCAGCAAATAGGGAGCCTGGCATTGATTTGGATTCTTTTCACAATGGAATTTACGCGATCGTGGTTCTTAGGGTCGTACCATGATGAGCTGCGCCAGCAGGCGACCTTTAACTCACAGGTGGAATGCGAGGCTGCAATTGCAGAATTGCATAAGCAACTTCCCGGTCTTGCGATGTTCTGCAAGCGCGAAGACAAAAAATAGGAGCCAACGCCATGGACGATCCCCTTTCCCCAGCCCGTGGAATAGCAAATGGTCTATGGATGTCGGCTATATTGTGGGCGCTGATTTTGGGGACTGGCTATGGAATTTATTTGTGGCTATAATGGGTTGCCACACTAGCGAGCGGATCCATGGCCCAAGAAGCATTCAACCCTGGTGGTCAAAAAGGTAAGTTACATAGGGAATTAGGCGTTCCTGTGGATAAAACCATTCCCAAGAAAAAGCTGGCGCAGGCGCTCAAATCCAGGAACAAAGAGGTTCGGGATGATGCAATCCGGGCCAAAACGATGATAGCGTGGCATAAAGGCTAATGCCCAGTAAATCTGCCGCGCAACACAGGCTCATGGAAGCCGCCGCCCACACCCCGGGCGGTTATGGTGGCGTACCGCAATCGGTTGGCAAAGAATTCGCTGCAGCGGACAAATCCAAAGGCTATTCCAAGAAAAAGAAACTAGCGAAAAGGCTGAAGGGAAAATGAGCGAGGAATCCACAGGATATTTTATGCCGCTCCCCATTCGTTTGAACCTGGGCGAGCAACTTTATGCGTCTACGCGGCGTCAGGTCTGTCACTCGGAAATTACCCAAATGATCAAAATGATGGATGAAACGACGCGGGAAATAGAAGATTACCTAGGCGTCAACCTATTCAATAAGAAATGACCATCTTCCTCGAATTCATTCTACTCCTATCCATCCTCTGGTACGGCCGAAAGGCTCTAAAGCCCAGGGATCTGGAAACAACGGAACAGAAGCAGAAAGCCTGGTTTGCCCAAGGTGCAGCGGCCAGACGAATCGGCTTAGGTCCAGACGATAATCCCTATGACCAATATTCCGAGTCCATGGCCCACACATTCTGGGCAGACGGCAACGATGCCGAACTTGAATTCCAGCGCAATAAAGTTGCTTCGTTGAAGGTGGTTTGAGACCAAAGCCAATGGCAGCAAGAAAGACCCCAGCCTCTCCAAAGCCAGACAAATTGCTCCGCGATGCATTGCTGCTGGAGCTCAATACCGACACTCTAGACGAGAACGGGAAAAAGGTAAGAAAATTCCGCAGGATAGCGGCTAACCTCGTAAGATCAGGACTAGATAACAAACTAGATGCCATCAGAGAGATTTGGGACCGCGTGGAAGGCCGTCCGACACAGTCGGTAGGTATAGGGCAGGCAGAAGATTTAGAGCCTCTAGAACAGATTGTACGCCCTGTGGTGAGCCGCGAGGAATGGCTTAAACTTCATGGAAAATAGGATGAGCCTCAACTCTGCGCCATCTCCCGAGAGCGAATATCACCCGGATCCATATGGCCGGTTGACGCATTATTCGCTTTTTGAGCTTGCGTGCCGGATTGACGCATCGGCCCGCGAAAATGGGGGCAAATACAGCCCATTTCCTGTTTCGGCAGATCGTTGGGCGCGACTGGAGCGCGAGAATGCCTATTTCAATGGGGGCACTTCGATCTGTGACGGGGATTTTGAGAAAGTAAATTTCATCTGGCGCGGCGTCCCGGTTTACCCGGTGGATAGTGATAAAATCTGGTGACCTGGTTCCCCCAGGCGGGCCCGCAATTGGCTTTCCTTGAGGCCGATTTCTGCGATGAGGTCTTTTTCGGAGGTGAGCGTGGTGGCGGCAAATCCGATGCCCAGCTTGGCTACCAAGAAGATGGTGCGCTGCGGTACGGCAAAGACTGGCGCGGCATCATGTTCCGGAAGACCTACCCGGAACTTGAGGAACTCCAGGCCAGGGCCATGGAGATATTCACAGCCTCGGGCGCTGTGTTCAAATCCCAGCAATCGGCTGGTTTTGCCTTCTCAAATACCTGGTACTGGCCGAACGGCGCCAGTGTTAAGATGCGGTACATTGAGAACGAGAAAGACTATGGTCGATACCATGGACACCAGTACACCGGAATCAGCTTTGACGAAGTCACCGAATACGCCACCCCCGGTGGATTACTCCGCATGTTGTCCACATTGCGGTCAGCAGCTGGCGTTCCATGTACGGTTCGACTCACCGGGAACCCTGGCGGTGTGGGCCACAGCTGGGTCAAAAGCCGCTACATCGACATAGCGCCGGCTCGGACACCATACGAGGATCCGGAGACGCGATTTACCCGGATGTTCATCCCATCAAAGCTAAGCGATAACAAGATATTACTAGAACACGACCCCGAATATCGCACCCGCATCCTAGCCGCCACTTATGGCAACGAAGCCCTCCGGAAAGCATGGCTGGAGGGTGATTGGAACATCGTGGCCGGCGCCTTCTTCAATTGCTGGTCGTCGCAGATGGTACTGCGCCCATGCCAGTTGCCGGAATGGTGGACGCGGTTCAGATCGGGAGATTGGGGCTCGGCCAGGCCGTTCAGCTTTCAATGGTGGGCTATAGCCGGAGACGAATTCGAGACCCCGGACGGCGAAGTTATCCCCAGGGGCGCCCTGGTCTGTTACCGGGAATGGTATGGCTGCGAAGACCCGCTGTCGAATCCCAATACAGGCTTGAAGATGCCGGCTGAGGAAGTGGGCCGCCAGATTTTACACCTAGAAGCGGGTGAAAAGATAAGCTATGGTGTACTAGATCCGGCTGCTTTCTCTAGCGATGGGGGTCCGTCGATTGCGGAGCGGCTATATGATGGTTCTGGCCATAAAGTCAGCTTCCGCCGGGCTGACAATGCCCGTGTGGCATCGAAAGGGGCAATGGGTGGCTGGGATCAGATGCGCTCGCGGATGCTGGGGGAAGATGGCCGGCCCATGATTTACTTTTTCGATACCTGCCGCGATTCGATCCGGACCATTCCGATCCTTCAGCATGACAAAAACAGGGTCGAGGATGTGGACACCGACATGGAAGATCACGCGGCCGATTCGGCAAGATATGCTTGTATGTCAAGGCCTTATGTCGCTCCCAAGCCGACCGGCCTTCAAAAGCCCAGATTCCTTGAGGATATGACGGCCCAGGAGCTGTTCTTCCCGGATAAACAGACGCAACGGCGCCGGGAGCGGATATGAAGGCTCCCAAAACCAATATCTTGCCGCCCGGGATTTACGTCACCCTTCCCGAAATCAGCCGGTCTGGGCTGGTGGTTACTTTGGACCTGAAGCCACTCTTGGAGTTGGCAAAAGCCTATGAGGGAGCCCAGCTAAGCCGGGAGCGGATCTAATGATCCTACAGTTCCACGAGGTTAAAGCCCCGATTCCAAAGGATATTCGTCCCGGCGATCTGGTCCAATGGGCTGGCTGGTATATGCGCCATCTTATGGCCGGCGGAAAGAAACTAGACGGAACTCCGCTCAATGGCTGACGACAGCGAAGTCATTGGGCCCGCTCAAGGATTAGGCGAAGATCCCGATACGCTTTGGAAAATCGCCCGCTATGTCGAGGAAATCGAGCTTTACGGCAAGGAAACCCAGAAATGGGACAACCGCTGCAAGGAGATCATCCGGCGCTACAAGGATGACCGCAAGGGCGACGGCGCGATAGAAGACCAGGAAAGGCGCTTCAATGCGTTATGGTCTATTACCCAGAATCTATTACCGATTTGTTATTCGAGGAACCCGAAACCAGACATCCAAAGGCGCTTCAAGGATGCGGATCCTGTTGGCCGTGTCACGTCCGATGTTCTGGAGCGTACCGATAGTTTCTTTTGCGATACTGATGATTTTGCAGCTGTCAGTCGCGGTTGCGTATTGGATTATCTGCTTGGCGGTCGCGGGACTCTATGGGTTAGGTACGTGCCTTATTTCAGGCCGGACACCGAGATTACCCAGAATGTGGGGCCTGGGGACGACGACACGAGCCAAGCGGAAGCCCCACAAGTCATTGATTACGAAGATGTAATATGCGATTACGTTCACCGGGAAGATTTCGGGCATAACGTTAAAGCCAGGACTTGGGCTGAAGTTTGGCTGGTCTGGCGCAAGGTCTATATGACCAGGCGCGAGTTGATCGAGCGCTTCGCCGCGCCGGAAGAAGGCGGAAAAGCGAATGGCAAGCTGACTCTCCAGGAAATCAGCCATATCCCGCTCGACTGGGAACAGAAGGATACTACAGGCAAAATACTGGATAATGGGGTCAAAAAGGCCGTCATTTACGAGATGTGGGACAAGACGCGGCGGATCGCTGTGTGGGCCCATAAGGACGTTCCCAAGGCGCTCGATCTGAGAAAAGACCCGCTCAGGCTGGATAATTTCTTCCCCACTCCAAAGCCCTTGCTGGTCAATCTGACCAACGAAAACCTAATTCCCACTCCGCTTTATGTAGAATACCAGGATCAAGCTATCCAGTTGGATTTGCTGACCAATCGCATCGCCCAAATGACCAAGTGTCTCAAGGTCATAGGCGTATCGAATTTCGCGGCAGAAGGCCTGAACCGCATGTTCAACGAGGGGACGGAAAACGAACTCATTCCCATCCAGCAATGGTCGCTCTTTGCCGAGGCCGGCGGCATCAAGGGCAATCTAGATATGTTCGATATCACCATGATTGCCGCAGCCATCAACGACGCCTACGCGGCCAGAGAACAGGTCAAGAAAGACCTGGACGAAATCATGGGTATTTCGGACATCGTGCGCGGCGCGACTGATCCGAACGAAACGGCCACGGCTCAGAGCATCAAGTCCAATTACGCCAACCAGCGGATTTCGGACATGCAGCGTGAGGTCCAACGTTTTGTGCGCGAGACCATCCGCATTATGACCAACATCATAGCGAATCACTTTCAAATTGAGACGATCAAGCAGATTTCCGGGGTGCGGCTTCTGACACAGGAACAGAAGCAAATCCTCACACAGCAGGGTAGCCAATCCCCTGCTCAAGCTCCCGGAATGGCGGCTGGCCCTTCACCCTCACCCCTTGGTGGTCAGCCGCCTCAAATCCCCGAGTTGGCCAATGTGACGCCGGACCAGCTCCAGCAAATGATGGACAATCCGACCTGGGAAGAGGTCAACGCGCTTATCCGCGACAATGCGATGCGGTCATTCCGGATAGATATTGAGACGGATTCGACCATCCGAGCGGATGAAGAGGCGGAGAAGGCATCCCGCGTCGAATTCCTCAAGGCAGCCGGCGGCTTTCTGCAGCAGGCCGTCGAAGCCGGGGCGCAGCAGCCTGCCATGATCCCGCTTCTGGGGCAGATGCTGATGTTTGGCATCAGAGCCTTTCCGGTGGGCAAGGAACTGGAAGGAACGTTCCAAGCCACTATCCAGAAGCTTGAAAAAGACGCCGCCAATCCGCAGCAGAAGCCGGATCCGGCCATTCTCAAAGCCCAACTGGACGCCCAGACCGACCAGCAAAAGCTACAAGCCCAAGTCCAACTGGAGAATGCCAAGACGGCCGGGCAGATTGAAGTCCAGAAGGCCCAGCTTATCGGGGACCAGCAAGCTTCGACGGCCAAGCTATCCCAGGAGAAGGAACTGGCCCAATACCAGATGCAGCTTAAGGCCGAGACGGACCAGCATGAGAACCAGCTGGAGTTCCAGCGCCGGCTGGCCGAGATGGAGAACGAATATAACCTTGAGCGGATGCGCCTCGATTCCCAGAAGGCTCTAGAGCTTGAAAAGGCCCTGATCCAGAAGGAAACGGCAATAGAAGTAGCCCGCATCAATGCCAAGGCCATTCCTGGAGATATCGAAGAGGATCTCGCCGAATCTCAGGGCGCTGAAATGGAAAATTCACTTTGAGTTACGGGGAGTAACCTTAATGAAAAGATTTCTAGCCATTG
Source organism: Terriglobales bacterium (assembly GCA_035548935.1). Taxonomy (GTDB): domain Bacteria; phylum Acidobacteriota; class Terriglobia; order Terriglobales; family Acidobacteriaceae; genus DASZRZ01. Next base: position 10,445 of record DASZRZ010000258.1, on the reverse strand, counting down.
TCGCCCTGTCAGGTGTGACATTATGTCTCACTCCGATGGCTTATGCCCAGAATGGCAAGGTCAATGGAACGAGTGTGGACGTATCCGGGACCATCACCAGCGGCGGCACGTACCAGACTGCCGTGGCAGCGAATCCCTATCGCGCCAATTGCACGATTCAGAATCCGGCCGATGCCACGGAAGATCTGAATGTGAAGATCGGCACCATGGCCGAGCCTTATGTGCTGGCGGCCGGCCAAGCACTCTCGACGCTTAACGGCTCGGTTAATGCCACGGACGCGATTACGGTTACAGCCACCACGACCGGGCACGCCTATGCGGGGACTTGCCAATGAGAATCCTATTCGCGGTTCCCGTTCTTTGCCTGCTTTCGGTTCCCGCCGTCGCGCAACAGATCAGCGGGGGACCTGGCGGCGGAAGCGGTTCGGCTCCATGCTCTGCTTTTGGTACCACCACAGGTACATGCCTCCAAGGTGCCGGAGACGCGGGCACGCCGTCAGCGATCAACCTGACAAATGGTACATCCCTCCCGGTCGGCGGTATCACAGCCACAGGCAGTCCCAGCGGGACCACCTATTTGCGTGGCGATGGGGCGTGGGCCACGCCAGCCGGATCGGGCACAGTTACTTCTGTCGGCACTGCTGACGGTCTGACCGGCGGCCCCATCACTGGCAGCGGGACTATTTCCAGCACGGAAGCCCTCGGCAATTCTGGTGCCGTCATTACCGGCACGACCTATACAATCGACCTCACGGCTTCGACGGGCGATCTGGGCAAGGAATTGATCTTCACGGGATCGTCCGGTTCGGCGTGGTCTTTGGGTGCAGGTGCGGCCGGCGAAGGCTTCGACATCATCAACAAGGGAACCGCGGACATTACCGTCACGGCGACCGGGAATGTTGATGGTGCGTCCACGCTGGTCATCCCGCCCGGTCTGTCCGCTAATTTCATCGGCACGGGTTCAACATGGTGGGCCGGCTTCCGTAGCCCTATCGCGAGTTCCACTCAGTTCGGCGTGATGAAGCCGGACAACTCCACCATCACATGCACGGCGGGTGTCTGTTCGTCGTCTGGCGGGTCGTCCTATGCGCTCAATTCCTATAAATCTGGCAATTGGTATACAACCAATATGAGCGGTGGTCTCAGCACCGCCGCTGCCGCGTTCACGAACACGATCTACTTTGCGCCGTTCTATGTCAGCGCATCCAAAACGATCAAAACGCTTGGAACATATGTAAAGACGGCCGGCAGCGGCGAACATGTTGATATGGCAATTTATGCCGATAGCAGCGGCCCGACCGGAACGGCCCTAGCGAACTGCGATACGCCTCCCAGCATTGCATCGACCGGAAATGTCAGCTGCACAATAAATAGTTCCGGGACCGTCACTCTGGCGGCGGGCGTCTATTGGTTCGCGGAGAATGGCGATCAAAGCAGTGGGCGCATGATGACGGCCGGAACCACGACAAGCGCCCAGGCCGTCTATATGGCTGGCGCAGATTCTCAGTCTGATCTGACATCAGGTACGGCTTGGGGTGGTGGCCGATACAAGGCTTCTACCTATGGGACATGGCCAGATATGACGGGGCAGGCCGTGAGTTACTTGGGCGCCGGAAATGATCGTATTCCGGTTGGACAGTTTCAGTTGAACTGATATGATCCACGAGAGTCGTCTTTTCCGCGATATAGCTTGGATTGTCGCGCTTATTCTTATCTGCGCGGTTGGATCGCATGACCCGGCTTTTGCCCGTCCTGGACATGGCGGTGGGGCGTCTACATTTGGTAGCTGTCCGCAGGGAACAGCGAATGCGACCTATGATGGCTGTCTAAACGCGCTTTCCACTGGCACGATAAATACAAATCTACTGGCTGATTATGTGCTCGATGCTTCTGGCAATCCCGCCACTATCCAGCATGACACAAGTGCATATAATGTAGCCGGGAAAGATTTTCCGGTCGGCCCCCCAACGGGACAGACTTATACCGATCCGGCCGATATGTCGTTCAGTTGCTCAAGCTGCTCGACTAATGGAACCACGACTCTCACCATCACGACAATCTCAGGTGGTGGTCATTGTGTAGCCGGAGAAATTCTCTGGCAGACTAGCTTTATCACCGATCATCCAAAGATTCTCAGTTGCGGTTCGACCACCGCGCCGACCACAGCAACACTAGACAAAACCGAGGCCACGCATTCCGGGCAAATGTATGCCTCGACGGCAGAGGGTTGTTATTGGAAGAATAATGGGGGTTATGGGACTACTGCCGCTGCCGGTTGGTCATGTGATTTTCGCGCTCCCAATAATGGCGTAACCGCAGATTTCAGCGGCATGGAATGGGGGGCGGTTGGTGGCCATCCTGCATCCATGCTGCGCGTGGCTGCAACATCCGGGACGGCCGGAGAATACAACACCATCAAATGCTGGTATTGCCACTATACGATAGACAGCAATACAGATGGCACTTCAGTCATGTCTACGTCTGGAGGACTGGTCGATCTTGATATTGAATATTCGGACCTGGATGGAGGAAACGACAGCGTTCCGGTTGGATCTCCGGCATCGTCTTTTGTCTATGCCAAATCAACATCGGCATTTAATTGGGCGGGAGCATGCGGTCAATCGGGGACATATCCGCTCCATGAGACAATCAAATACAACTACATTCATGGCTGGGCCGGAAACGAATCCGCTCCAAGTTCCTGTAATGCCCAGGTCACGATCCAGGCGAATTACTATCTCAACAATGGCGCGAACAACGGGGATACCGCTAATTATCCCGGTGCAACGGGATTACATGGTTCCTGGATAGGACAGTGGCAGAATAGCACTTGGAATGCGCATCTTTACTGGGTGCATCTATATAACAATACCGTCGCCGCACCATATGGCTTCCGTTATGCGGCAACCACCGCCCTGGCGGCTATCTTGGCCGGTCACGGTACAAACACCACAATTGATGAAGCCGATCTCTACTACAATACATGGCTTCCGAATGTCTCATCGACGGCTGGAAAAGCGACGGTCGGCCCTATGTTCGATCCATTTCAGCTTGCTGGCGTAACCAAGATGATCTTAGTGGGTAATCGCTGGAACGACATTGGTGCCACAAGCTGTGCCGGTGGCATTGGCGGCGATATGAACGCCCAAAATAATGGCCTCACCATTACCACGGTGGATGACGCACCCAATCATCGTTCGACGCTGACAGTAAGCGGCGAAGTGGCGACTGGACCTATATTCTCGCCTGGGCAGTATCTCGGTCTAGGCGCCGGAAGCTCCGCAATATCATTCTACGCCAGCATGTCAGGCGGTACTCTGAGCATTTCTGGGACCATTGCGGGAAATCATACTGCGCTTCCCGCTGGAACCGGGCTCTATGCGTTGGGTGCAACCGATCCGATTTATATTACGGGCGGAAGCGGAGAGAGTTATACGGTTAATTCTTCCCAGACGATTGCAGCAGGAACCGTGTTCACGGAAGGATATTTAATTCTCCCGCCGGGAACAGACGGGACTACAGGTTCAACCTCTAGCGTCACCGCAATGAACGGCACCTGGAGACTGGAAGGCGATCTGACCAGTTCGAACGGTTATAGCTACCACGGCAGTCCTGTACTGGGTAATGGTGCGACCGCTCCTACCGATTGGTCCGACAATTACGATCTGCAGACAGCGGGAAGCGGTGGCGCAATCACATATGGCCCGATGGGAGCTTCGTGTCCGAATACCAGCGCGACCTGACTTTGACACTATGGCGGAAATAGAATGGCTGAACGGTTTTGCAAAATATGTAGGAATTTCCATAACTTAGATGAACCGTGGCCCGAAGCTTGTGCCGCTCATTACGCGCCTAAAAGCAAATCCGGCGTCCAAGTTATGCGGGATATCGAGCCCTATAAGGCCGTGGCGTTGGACCAGCGCACGGGCAAGCGGCCGGTTATTTCCTCCCGGTCCCATCACCGCGATTTCCTCAAGGCCAATGGTTATGTGGAAGTCGGCACGGAACCGATTCGTCAACGCCCTGTGGACTATGGGGACCAGAATATCGGTCGGGAAATCAAGCAAACCATTGAGAAATTGAGGTCACGATGAGCGAACAAGGCAATCTGGCAATCGAACAGCCGGAAGTGGACGATATCGGCGCGGATCTTCGCAGATCCATCGAGGAACTGAATATCGAGCGCGAAGAACCGAAAGCCAGAATTACACTGGACAAAGAAGCCGCGCCGCGTCCCCGCGACGAAACCGGCAAGTTTGTCAAAGGCGAAGAGGAAAAGCCAGAAAAACCGAAGCGCGAAACCCTGACCCTTCCGGACAAGAAGGCCGCGCCGGCACCGCAGGAACAGATCGAGGAACCGATTGAGCAGCCGGTGGCGCCAAAAGCTGCGGTCAAACCCCCTCCGGGCTGGAATAACCCCATGCGGGAGAAATTCGCCGGCCTGCCTCCCGAGATCCAGGAATACATCTCCAAGCGGGAAATGGATGCAGAGCGGAAAATCACGTTCCAGGACGAAGAAAGGCTTTTGGGGCGCAAGGTCAACGAAATGGCGATGCCCTACATGCCCACGATCAAGGCCGAAGGCGCGACCGTTGAAAAGGCTTTTGGGGACTATTTACAGACTGCCCATGTACTTCGCGCTGGCCAGCCCAGCCAGAAGGCCCAGGCAGTAGCTACGGTTATGCAGCAATTCGGGGTCGATCCCAACCTGTTGTTTTCTTATCTACAAGGTGGTAGTGTGAATTCCGGAGCCCAGCTCCAGCCAGGAATGCACAATCCGATTTTAGAGACGTTGCAACAGCGTCTTGATCGGCTTGAGGCAGAACGGCAAGCGGACATCCAAAACCGTCAGTTGGCGGAACAGCACGCTTTCGATAGCCAGATCGAGGCATTCGCTTCGGCTCCCGGCCATGAACATTTCGAGCAGGTCAAGTACCTTATGGGTTCCCTGCTTGAGGGTGAACAGGCCGAGGATATGGAGGATGCCTATCAAAAGGCCATCTGGTCTGTTCCCGAGATTCGCTCCAGTTTGATGCAGGCCAGCCAACAAGCCGAGCAAAGCAAGCGGATTTCCGAGCAAAACGCCCGAGCTGAACGCGCTAAAAACGCTGCCATTTCCGTGACTGGGGCGCCTGGGGGATCGAAACCTTCGGCTGCGAATGGATCGGTCGGCAGCATTAGGGATGATCTTAGGGCTGCCATGGACCAGATAAGAGGCCGTGTCTAGCCCGCAACCAAAAGGGACTAGACCATGTCTTTGGCCAACCCCGTCACAGCTGGCGAAATCGTAGCCACCACGCTACGAAATCGTACCGGCAAAGCGGCCGATAACGTCACGAAAAACAATGCTCTGCTGATGCGCCTTCGCAAGAAGGGCAACGTCAAGCCGGTAGCCGGCGGACGTACCATCATGCAGGAAATCGAATATGCCGAGAATGGCACGTATAAACGCTATTCCGGCTATGAAGCCCTCGATATCTCGCCTTCGGATGTCTTCACCTATGCCGAATATAATTATGCCCAGGCAGCGGTGGCGATTTCCATGTCCGGCCTGGAAATGATCCAGAATTCGGGCGAAGAGGCGATGATCGACCTTCTGGAAGGTCGTATCAAGAATGCCGAGCGCACCATGCAGAACAACATCGCGCTGGACATTTATTCGGATGGCACGGCGGATGGCGGACGCCAGATCGGCGGCATGCAGCTTCTGGTGGCCGGAACCCCGACCAATACGGTTGGCGGCATCAATGCCTCGACCTATACCTTCTGGCAGAACAAGGTCTTCCAGTCCGTTACCGATGGCGGATCCGCGTTTTCCTCGGCCAATGCCCAGAGTTATATGAATCGGCTTTGGGTCCAGTTGGTCCGTGGTGCCGACATGGTCGATCTGATCGTGGCCGATAACAACTACTATGTGGCCTATCTGGAATCTCTCCAGGCCATCCAGCGCATTACCTCGGATGAAATGGCTTCTGCGGGCTTTACCTCGCTCAAGTACATGAATGCCGATGTGGTCCTGGACGGTGGTTATGGCGGCGGTGCTCCGACCAATACCATGTACTTCATGAACACGGATTACCTCTTCTTCCGCCCGGCGGCGTCAAGGAATTTCGTACCGCTTGGGGATGACCGCTTTGCAGTGAACCAGGACGCGATGGTCAAGTTGATCGGCTTTGCCGGCAATATGACCACCAGCAATCGGTTCTTGCAGGGTGTCCTTAACGGCAACTAAGGGAAAACCACAATGACGACCACAAGTTATCAGAACTCCGATCCCGTCATCGGCGTTGCTCCCTTCAATGGGGTCTATGTCCAGGCCGCCCTTGGTTATCCCTGGACATCTTCGACCAACAACCCGTTGCCGGCGGTTCCTATCGAGCAGCTTTTTGGCCAGATTACCCAGGGCCATTGGGCTGACAGCACTTCCGGCGGTTCGGGGGAATTCATCTTTCTCCGGGTTCCGGCCTCGACCACCATCACTGCCGGCCTGCTTTATAGTTGGGGCGATGCTGGTTCGGGCTGGGATGTTACAGCGCTTCCGACTTCATCGGGAACGACCACGACCTCCGGTGCACCGATCTGCGTTGCCGTCAACAGCGTGGCATCTTCGACTTCGGTCCAGGCGACCTGGTTCCAGGTTCAGGGTCGCTGCACGGTGTTGAAGGACGCGGTCAAGATGGCGCCTGGCGCACCGGTTTACTTCTCGAAATCGGCTGCTGGGCGTGTTCGGGTTGTCGGTTCTGCCTTCTACGGCATTATTGGCATGCGTTCCGCGACCCTGACGACCATCACCACCACGACCAGCTCGGCCCTGATGTATTTGAACAGGCCGAATCTGACGGTGGCCATCTAAGTTAGTCGGGGAGGGTAGCCAATCCCTCCCCGAATTACCGGGGTTTCGATGCTGACTTTCGCTTGCGTTAACTGGAGGGATTATCTGGGACGCGGCGTCGAATACGTCAACGTTCTCTATGATTCCATCCGACGCAATCTTAAGGATGGCACCGAGGGACGCTTTGTCGTCTTCACCGATGATACTTTCGAGCATGGTTACGCCAAGGGTATCGAGATCAGGAAGCTTAAGTCGGGATTGGACGGATGGTACAACAAAATTTCGCTTTTCCGCGACGACGCTTTCCCGGCTGGAGATCGGGTAATCTATTTCGATCTGGATACCGCCATCGTCAATTCCCTGGACGCTATTGTAGCTTATGACGGGCCATTTGCCATTCTACGCGATGTGTACCGTCCAAATGGTCTGCAATCTTCCGTAATGATGTGGGAAGCCGGAAAATACGGGTATATCTGGGAAGGTTTCGAAGCCTTCGGATATCCCAAGTTTCTGCATGGCGACCAGGAATGGATCGAGAAGTCGGTCGAGGATCCGGTCATCATTCAAAGGCAATTTCCTGGAGTTTTTGCGTCCTATAAGCGGGAGGCCCAGTTCGGCATTCCGCCCAAGGCATCCGTGATTTTCTTCCATGGCATTCCCCGTCCGCACGAATGCGAGAACTGGGTAAAGAATGTCTGGAAGGTCGGTGGTGCGACATCTGCCCAGCTAGAGCTGGTTTCCAATGCCGATATGAGCGAGATCGAAGCCAATATCCGGCAGGCCGAATCCAGGTCCGGCGCGAAATGGATTGAACCGGTCCCAGAGCATGACGGGGTTGCGATTATCTGCGCCGGTGGACCTTCTCTCAAGGAAGAAATGGCGTCCATCCAGGCCCATGTTCAGGCCGGAGCCAAGGTATTCGCCTGCAACGCGGTGCCCTATACGCTGGCCACATTCGGCGTTGACGCCGATTTCCATGTGATTGTGGATGCGCGCCCCGAAAATGCGGCATTCGTGGCCGGAATTAACTCCAAGACGACATGCCTCTATGCGTCGACCTGCGTTCGCGCCCTCCACGATGCGGCGATGGAAAGACTGGTCTTGTGGCATCCGGCATTCCCGGAGGCTTTGGATATCGTAGGGCGAGACAAGGAGCGCGCCTATATCGGCGGGGGCACGACTTGTGGCATGAAGGCTATGGTCTTGGCCTGGGTGCTAGGCTATCGGAATATCCACCTCTACGGCTTCGATTCCTGTTATCGCGGCAACGCCCATCACGCTTATCCACAGCCCCTCAATGACGGAGAGCTGACGGTGGAAGCGGAATTTGACGGAAAAACCTACAAATGTTCGCCCTGGATGATCCAGCAGGCGGAGGATTTCGAGATATTTGCCCCCAATCTGATGGATAACGGCGCCAAGCTGTTCGTTCATGGGGCCGGGCTGATCCCGGACATCGCGTCCCAGATTTCCAAGGGCATTTTCAGGCCCGAGGCAGCGGATTTTCGCGCCCAAGCTATTCTGAGACATTTGGAAGGGGTCCAGAGCCCTAAAGTGGCCGAGGTCGGGGTATTTGCCGGGGACTTATCGAGGCGCCTATTGGCCCGCAGAAACGATCTGGAGCTGGTCATGGTGGATTCTTGGAGTGGCCGGCCCGAGAACGGGTATGCCAAATCCGGGGATTTCCACGCCAACCTGAACCAGAAGGTTCAGGACGAATATTTCGAGTTGACCCAGAAAGTTACTGCCTTCGCCGGCCCGAGGGCCAAGATCATACGGGCGGATTCGAAAACCGCCATTTCCGATATCCCGGATAATTCCCTGGATCTGGTCTTTATCGATGCGGACCATTCCTATGAGGGCTGCTTGGGCGACATCCAAGCCTATTGGCCGAAGGTCAGGCCCGGAGGGTGGATTGCGGGCCACGATTACGACAATGACGAATGGCAATTTGGTGCCATGGTGCGTCAGGCCGTGAATGAATTCGCCACAGCCAAGAAACTGGAATTGGAACTCGGGGAAAACTATACTTGGTTTGCCCGTAAAACTGGAGAAGCCGCATGAGTTTAACTGACAGTCCCGACCTGGCAATGCCGCGCCGCGTTGCCTTCCAAGGCCCCGAAACCGTCGCCATGGCATCCCATGGGGATGACCGCGCCCTGCACGTCGAGTTCTTTGTTGAGGATGAATACCAGACCTATGAATCGAACAAGCAGGGCCGCGCAGTTTATAAGTCGGTCAACAAAGTTCGGATTCACCAGCCCGGCAACAAAAGCGATATCATCCTGAAAGTGCAGATGGAAGACCAGCCGAACATGCCTTCCCATCCGCACCGTTTCCCGCGCCAGTGGCAGGCATTCCTTGCCCAGCAGGAACAGGTTCCGGACGGAACGCCCTTGGAAATGTGCAAGTTCGTTCCCAGCCATCGGGTCAAGGAATTGAAGGCAATGCACATTCATACGGCGGAGCAATTAGCCAAGCTCTCGGACGGTCAGATCCAGTCCATCGGCATGGACGGACGCAGGCTCCGCGACCTGGCAAGCGCCTATTTGAGCGAGGATACCAAGGTTGCCGAATTGAGTTCGGCTCTGGCCGAGAATTCCGTGCTCAAGAACGATTTGGCCGCAATGAAGGAACAGCTTCAGATGCTCAATGCCAGGATGGGCCAGCAGCTTCACAGCGAAGGCAAGATTTACTCAACCTCAGTTCCGGAAACCCCGCAGATCAAACGTCGCGGCCGGCCAAGAAAGGACGAAAACAATGGCGATCACAGCTAATCTGACCGGCACGGGCGTTCCTCCGGTTACCGCTTCCCAGATTATCGGCACGGTCAATACCGGCACGTCTGGTGCCGGCACCACCCATGCCGATGCTGCGCTTTTGCCGATGCAGGCAATTCACGACATCGAAACCGCAGCGAACAACAGCGGCGTGATCCTGCCTCCCGGCAATGGCTCCGGTGCCAGCATGGGGCCTGGCGATTCGATGGTCATCTATAATGGCGATTCGAATACATTGCTGCTCTATCCGCCGTCAGGTGGCTCGCTCAATAGCGGCACAGCGACGACCGGGACTGTATCGATTGCCACGCATACCAGCGTGACGGCCATCAGTATCGATGGTTCCAACTTCATCGTGCAGGGTCCGTCAAGCTAATGAGCCTGTTGACGATCATTCAGGATGCGTATCTTGAACTGGGGTTGGGAGATTCTGCGCCCCAGACGGTGATCGGCAACGCGGATCCGCAGGTCAAACAGCTATTGGCGCTGTCGAATGCGGAGGGTCAATCTTTCTGCAAACTCCAGGGGCCATGGGGCGGCTGGCCGGAACTGAACAGGGTTTACACCTTCAATTTGGTTCCGGTAGGTCCCTACACGGGCGATACCACCTCCGGCTCCGCTGTCATTACCAATATGTCTGATACGACAGGAATCGTAGTTGGATATGGACTAGCCGGCGGAAACATCTACCAGAGCGCCACGGTGACGGCGGTCGATTCTATTGCCGGAACAGTCACCATGAGCGCGGTAGCCTCCGGGACCGATACCGGCGTGTCCATCAATTTCGGCCAGATCCTTTATGATCTTCCCAGCGATATCCGCAGCTTCGTCAA
>DASZRZ010000257.1:0-27780 GCA_035548935.1 Terriglobales bacterium | reverse complement strand
CACGTAGGGCATGGGATCGGGAGGCGGATCAAGCCGCGGCGGCGCAAAGCCTGCATCAGCAGAATCCGGCTCCACGGCAGAGCTTTGCATAACTAAGCTTTGCGTAGGCGACCTTTGCGCTAATGAAAGGAATGCGGCGGTGCGGGCCAGCAAAAGCCAGTTGGAAACCGCCGAGTATCCCAGGAGAACCGCAACAGCAAAGAAGATGGCAACCGGCAGGCTCTCACGCGAGCCAGACGCTGCAATCGACAGGATCAGAAAAAAAGACATCCCACCGAGACAGAAACGGAAGAATCCAAACCATCGAAGAATTGAGAGACAGCCTCTGCGGCGCGAGGTGAATAAGACCAGGGATTCCGAAATAGCGGCGGCGATGCTGCTGCGGTCGCGGATCACGAAGATCGGCGCCAGTGAGGTAATCGCGTTCCACAGGGACCAACTGAGACTGATCAGAAGGGACAGCACAAGCCAGACCGGAAGAGCCAGGGGCGAGGGCAGACCCTCGGCACTGGGGGGAAATACGGCAAAGGCGAAAAAAAACACCCCCACTTCAGCAGCCAGGGTAACAATCCACAAGACAACCCGCGTACCGTTCAGGAAAAGAAGAGCAGGAAGGCTATGGCGAATCACGGCGGCGGCATCGTCCATGTGTATTCCCGCTGGATGTGTTTCTGCTGGATGTGTTTCTGTTGAATGGACGAGCGCAGAGATGGTCACAGCCCGTCCCAGGGAGGCGATGGCAACCCATAGCACGAGTAGAGCGGGAATGATGATGAGCAGGGCGGGCAGTAACAGCAAGATCGAGCGGCTAAAAAGTCCCGCTGCGAAATAGAGCTGGTTTTGCGCCGCTGCTGCCGCTTCCGGAGGGCTGAAGGTAACGCCCCTTAAAACCTGCAATCCGGCGAAGAACAGCACCAGGCAGGCAGTGAATGCAAAGAGCCAGCGCCAGGCAATCTCCAGCAAGGCCACGGAGGGTCTCTGCCATAGGATTTGAAAGGCACTGCGTATGGGGCCGGAATCCGGCATGGGGCAAGTTTATCAGAGCAAGTCCCGGGGTGGGATTCACATCCCGCCATCGGCTCCTTCGGGAAAAATGGCACTCCGGTGGTGTTGCGTTGACAAACTCTTATGGTGACAGGCACACTAACGGCTCGCGAAGTGCTTTTCCGCCTTGAGCCCGTTGGTATCGGGTCTGATTTTGAGCGACGCGACCGGAAAATTAGCTGCCATGCGAGTTTCCTACAGCCTGGATTCGACGCTGGAAAGTGTGAATCAGGCGGAAATAGCCGCCACGCAAGTGGCCGCGCAAGCCGGGTTCAATGAGGACGAGGTTTGCCACATCGCCATGGCGGTGCGCGAGGCGGCCGTCAATGCCGTCCTGCACGGAAATGCTTACGATTCGGCTAAAAAGGTGGAGATCGGGTTCGAGCACAGTGACAGGAAACTAATAGTAACGGTGCGTGACCAGGGCAAGGGTCTGGATGCCAACAGTCTTCCCAATCCACTGGCTCCCGCCAATCTGATGAAGGAATCGGGCCGCGGCATCTTCCTGATGCGGGCTTTTATGGATGAGGTGCATATCCGCAAGGTGGCGCCTGGGACAGAAATTACGCTGGTAAAGCATCTGCAAGACAACAGTGCCGACGGCAAGGAGAAAGGTTAGTGTCGACAATGAAGAGCAATACTCGAGAGGTAGGCGGCGTCGCCGTGGTCGATCTGAACGGGCGCATCACGCTGGGTGAAGGAAGTGTGGTTCTTCGGGACCAGGTGCGGGATCTCCTCGCCAAAGGTCAGAAGAAAATTCTGCTTAATATGGGAGAGGTCAGCTATATCGACAGCTCCGGTATCGGCGAACTGGTAAGCGCTTTTACCACCGTGCGCAATCAGGGTGGCGAGTTGAAGCTGCTCAACCTGACCAAGAAAGTCCACGATCTGCTGCAGATTACCAAGCTCTATACCGTCTTCGACATCAAGGATGACGAAGCAGCCGCTGTCGGATCGTTCGCATAACAATCCCCTGATCGTTCTTGTCCTGATGGGTCCCCAACGGGTTTCACGGTTGGGGACCGGGACTCCTCCGGAACTTCGGCCATGGCAAGGTTTCATCTCAGACTGGCTCTTCTGACGATGCTCGCCTGCGGCCAATCCTCATTGGCGGCTTGCATCGACTACACGGAAGCTCCCCGGCATATCGGTAGCAACCAATGCGTTACCGGCAAGGTGATGGACGTTCATCAGACCGGGAGCGGAACCTGGTTCCTGAATTTTTGCGGCGACTACCGGAAATGTCCTTTTACAGCCGTGGTCTTTGCCGGGAATTTGCGCGATGTGGGAGACGTACGGGAGCTCAATGGCAAAAATATTGAGCTTCACGGGACAATCCAGCAGTATCGGGGACAAACGGAAATTATCCTGAAAGAGCTGCGGCAGTTGCGCGGCGATGCCGCAAAGATACCCCCCATACCCAAGGGCTTCGACGTGGCTCGCAGGGGAAACTACAGCGCGGGAAGCATATCCAACCCAAAATCTTCGCGCCGGAAAAGTACCCGCCGCAACGACCGGCGCGATCCACCCGATGAACCGGAGCCAGCCCAGGAATAGCCCGTTCGACGCGATTCAGGCCTGACACGGAAGCGCTTTAGAATCAGACAAGTCCCTTCTTTAGTTCATCCATGGAATAAAGGGTTCCGCGCCACACCACGCCCCCATGGCGGAGTGTGTGCGCCATGGATCGCGCCATGGTGTAGAGCAGCAGCACCGTTGAAATGGGGTGCAGGAATACGTAGAACGCCGAGACCGGCATAAGGCGCGAGAGTCCCGCATAGAGAGCGGCCAGCGCAAGAATGGCAATGGCAAATGGAAGACGCGCCCATCCGTGGGCAAACACCAGGCCAAAGAATGGCAGCAGGTTCAGAAAGCAAAGAAGGAAGCAGGCTCCCACTGCCTTTCCCCAGCGGAATTGCATGGAGGCGAACATATTCTTGGTGAGATTGCGCGATATGCCCATCGCTCCCCTGCCCCACTGCCACGGAAGCAGACCTTTGCCGAAGACACAGCGCTGCGCGAGACCGTGTTGCTTCACCAGCTTTCCAAGCTTCATGTCTTCGATCACCTCCATTCGCAGGGCGCGGAAGGTTCCAACCTTTTCATAGGCGCTGCGGCGGATGAGGTTGAATGGCCCCAGGCCCATCCAGTCGGCGGCCTTCGGGTCGGCGACCTTCCAGGCGCGGTGCCCCCAGAGAAACAGCATCGAGAAGCCGGAGAGCATAAGGCGCTCCCCAAAGCCCGGAGCAACATAGGTTGGCGTCAACACGACATGATCGGCGGCATCGGCCTCCGCGTATGCGATGGCCCGGCGGAGGCAATCGGGACGGAAGGATACATCGGCATCGGTAAACAGTATCCAGTCGGCGGTGCTTTCCTGCGCCGCCATCCACATGGCGTGGGGTTTTCCCAGCCAACCGCTGGGCAGACTGGAAATATGGACCACCCGCAGCGCGGGCCTGCCGCTGTGAGCCGCCGCAAGACGGTCGAGAATTTTCCCCGTGGAATCGGTGGAACGGTCGTCGATGGCGATTACTTCGTACTCGGGATAATCCAGATGAAGCAGCGACGTAAATGCGGCTTCGACTCTCTGCTCCTCATTACGCGCGGGCACGATGATCGAGAGGCTGGGAATTCGATTGGCGCCGCCAGTGCCGAATGGGACCGGCATGCGGTCCCATTCAGGCATGCAGAGGTTGGCCACGCGCGGCACGCCGGAAAAGGCATCGCGGGCTCGGTCAAGCCACGCCAGCGCCAGGAGGATTCCGGTGATCCAGAAAAAGATTTGCGAGGCAGTCATTGAGTGCTGCCTATAGTAAATGAAGGACTAGAACGCGCCCGCGGCCCGCGCTTCCCTTGCCTTCTCTTCATCCACCTGCGAAAGCAGGAGCAGGCCCACGACGAAGAAGACCATAAGGGAAACAATCGCGAGACGCGAAGAGCCGCTGATCTGCTTGATGATGGCGAAGGCAAACGGTCCCCAGATGGATGAGAACTTGGTAAAGACGGTATAGAAACCATAGAACTCGGCGCTGGCCTGCTCGGGAATCATGCTGCCAAAGAAGGAGCGGCTGAGCGCCTGCGATCCGCCCAGAATCAACCCCACCACCGCTCCCAATGTCATGAACTCGGTTGCGCTGTGGATGAAGTAGGCATACACCACCACCGCCGACCACAGCACGAGCGTGATCATGATGGCATTCTTTGTCCCAAAGCGCTCGGCGATGCGTCCGAAGAGCAGAGCGCCCCCGGTGGCGATGATCTGGATCAGCAGCAGGGTGGCCATCAATACAGAGGTGGGGAGGTGCAGCTCCACGGCTCCGTAGGTTGTGGCCAGCGTGATGACGCTCTGAATACCGTCGTTGTACAGCATAAAAGAAATGAGAAACAGCACAAGATGGCGGAAGCGTCCCACGTGGCGGGTGGTGGCCAGTGTGCGGCGGAAGCCGATGGCGGCCAGGGCCAAAGGACGCCACCATCCGTGGTAGCGATCCGGGATGCTCCCCGGGATTCCCTGATCGCTCACCAGGCGGGCGGTAAAGATTGTGAAACCGGCCCACCAGACTCCGGCGAAGGCGAGGCCGATCCGCACCGCCATCTCCTGCGAAATGCCGAGGCGATCATGCACGGTGACCAGGACCAGCGAGAGCGCGAACTGAAGCCCTCCCCCAACGTAGCCATAGGAGTAGCCCTTGCCGGAGATCCAGTCCATCTGGTCGGGAGACGCAATCTGGGGAAGAAATGCGTCGTAGAAGACGTTGGCGCTGATGAAGGCAAACTGAGCCAGCACAAAAAGAATGAACGTCTGCCAGAAATCTCCACCCCGGGAGAAATACAGCAGCACGGTAAACAGCGAACCTCCATAGGCAAAAGCCAGAAGGAATCGGAGTTTGGAGGCGGAGAAATCCGCCACCGCTCCCAGAACAGGGGAAGCAAAAAAAGCCATCACATCGGCAAAGCCGATCATGAAAGCCCACAGGCTGTCGGGGTAGTAGCGGGTTCCAAACAAAACCAGGCCGCCGGGGCCAACGATGGTGCTGGTGAAGTACACCGGCAGCAGACTGACGACCATCATGCCATAAGCAGAGTTCGCCCAGTCATACATGCACCATCCGAAGATGGTCCGCCGGTCATTTTTTGGGCTGATCTCGCTCGCCATGGGGATGGCGCATAGTAGCAGATCGTTTGCTCCGCCCATGCCGGCAGCGTGGAAGCTATCTGCGGTTATCCGTTGCTGGTTCGGGATGGATGAGCACCCGGAACAGTTCGGGCTCAAGCTGCTTCAGACGGATTTCCAACTCCGTTTGAATGTCGTGTACGCGGGAGAGAGGAAGCGTATCCGGCAGGGTGGCGTGGCAGGAAAGATAAAGCTTGCCCCGCACGCGCTTCACCTGGAGTTCGTGAACATCCAGCACCTCGGGAAAATCCTTTACCAGTTCGAGCATCAGGCCTTCCAGATGTTCGTCGTTGCGCGGCTCGTCGCCCGGCTCGATGGTGGCTGGCTCGCTTTCGATATGCGTGAGAATCGAGCTGAGTTCAGGAACATCGGCGCGCATCTCGCTCTCGAGCTGGGTAACGCGGTCGTGAGCCTCCTTGAGGCTGAGGCGCTCATCGAGTTCCAGATGCTGTTCAACATGCAGCCGGCCCGCCAGGTCCTGGACGCTGATGTCGTGAACATTGAGGTTGCTGCGGGTGGCGACGGCCCGAATGCGGTCGAAGAGGTTCTCCTCGACAGGAGCGCGTGGAATGGAGTGAACGGTCACGTCGGCGTTGGGCAGCATTCGATGAACGGTGCGGGTAACGTCGGATGCGACCTGTTCGGCGCGCTGGAAGGTGGTGGTGCGATTTAATGCAATCGAGGTATCGACAAAGTAGCGATTGCCGGCCCGGCGGATGCGGACGCGGTCCACTTCAAGCACATCGGATACATCGCGGATCGAAGCGATGATCTGATTGCGGATTCCCGCGGGGGCCGCGTCCAGAAGGGCATCGATCGTCTGCCGGGCCAGTCTCCAGCTCACGGAAATAACCACGGCCGCGACAAAGAGCGCGGCAATGGGATCAGCATCGCGCAGCCATCCGATCTCGAACCTGCGCCCGGCAAACACCAGGGCAAGTCCGATGATAACCACCATGCTTGACCAGATATCGGTGCGGAAATGCAGGGCGTCCGCGTACAAGGCCTGGCTGTCATAGCGGTCCGCAATGACCCGCAGGCGGCTGGATCGCCACCAGTCGATAACGATGGAGATCAGCATGACCACGATTGCCGCTGCGCTGGGTTCGATTTCCACCCGGTGGTAGAACAGGCGGCGCACCGCCTCCCATACGATCCAGACACAGGTTAGAAGAAGCAGTCCGGTTTCGAGGAACGCGGAGAAGTTCTCGACCTTTCCATGGCCAAATTGATGATCGGCATCGGCGGGTTTATCGGAGATGCGGACCGAAAGAAGGGTCAAAATCGCGGCCACCAGGTCCAGAGCCGAATGCAGCGCCTCGGACATGATTCCCAGAGACCCGGTGCTGAGTCCCACAACGATTTTCAGGGCGGTGATTCCGAGCGCGGCGATGACCGAGTTGCGGGCCACGGCGCGCTTCTCGTGGTGCATGGCCTCCGAATTGTAGATACCGCTAAGATCTGCCATGCCCGTGGGGCAAATTATCGCCGCTGAAGCCCGGCAAAGACAAACGATAGCGCGGAAAAAGAACGCACCGGAACCATGGATGGGGTCCGCCTGCGGGCCGCGCCGCTTCGCTATGGTAGGATGATACCCGTTCAAACATGCGTGGCAGCACCGGATAGCGCTCCTGAGGAGGCGATTCGTGCGTGAGCCGGCGAACCTCTCCATCCAAGGAAATCCATGAACACCGTTTTGAAATCGACCTCTATTCTCGCGCTGGCATTACTCCTTTTGCTGAGTGCCTCCGCGCAAACCAAACCGTCGGCTAAGCCGAAAGCGCCAGCGCCAGCATCAGCCCAGAGCAAACCCAAGCCGAAGCCCAAAGCAGCCCAGCCAGCGGCAGCTCCCGACGCGGGCAGGCCGTCCCTTCCCGAGGCCGCCATGCCCGAGGCGCTCCCCGAGCCCCCCGCGCCCAAGCCGGAAGAGGTATCGCCGCAGGCCGCCATCATTACCATGGACGGCTTTTGCGAAAAGCCGGTAGAGGGAACCCCCTGTAAAACCGTGGTGACCAAGGCCGACTTCGAGCGGCTGGTCAATGCGCTGAACCCCGACATGAATTCCCAGAACCGCCGCCAGTTGGCCACCGCCTACGCGCAAATGCTGGTCCTGAGCGCGAGCGCTGAAAAGCGCGGAATTGGGGAGAGCCCCGCTGCCCATGAGCTTCTGCAGTTCTCCCGCATGCAGGCCCTCAGCCAGCTGCTGGTGAGGAATGTGCAGGAAGAGGCTGCGAAGGTGGACAACGCGGAGGTGGAGAAGTATTACAAGGAACACCCCGCCGAGTTTGAGCAGGCGACAATGCGCCGCCTTTTCATCCCCAAGAATAAGCCTGGAGAAAAAGAAGGTCCGCCTGTAACCCTGGATGCAGCCCTCGTAAAGAGAACGGCTGAGAAGATTCGTACCGAAGCGGTGGCCGGGCAGCCCTTCGACAAGTTGCAGAAAGAAGCATTTACCGCCCTCGGAGTTAAGACGGAGCCGCCTCCGCCCGATGCCGCCACGGTAACTCGCGACCAGATGCCCGAGGGTCACAGCGAGGCCTTCGACATGAAGGCGGGCGAGGTTTCCAAGCTGTTCGACCAGCCTTCGGGAATGTACATCTACAAGGTAGAGACCAAAGAAACGGTTCCGCTCACTGCGGCCACGACTCAGATTCAACACATGCTGCAGGAAGAGCGCATGCAAACCAGGATGATGGAGATCACCAAGGGCACACAGCCGCAACTGAGCAATGAATACTTCGGCGCGCCGCAGCCGGAGATGCCGGGAATGCCTCCGGGGATGCGGGGGCAGATGCCTCCCGGACATCCTTAAAAAGTTCCCCGTAAGAAGTTCCAGCCTGCGCAATCTGGGGGCGCCCGCCTCCAGATTGCGTTGGTTAACTTAGTTTGAATGACTTGGTTTGGATGACTTAGGTTGGTCGCTTCAAAACACTTTCCCTGCGCAAGCGGAAAAATCCCTCCCGCCATACCCACAGAAATAACTTCCGTGTTTGTCCCCTTGCCATGGAACAACAGTGGCTGGCTCGGGGCTTATGTAAGCGGCTTCTGCGCGCGGTAAAGGCCCGCGACCCCGAATGTATAGGGCGTCCAGGAGGGGTTCACAAATCCCACGGCCCGCATGCGCTCCAGCATCTCCGGGGGCGTGGGAAATCGCTCGACGGAGGTTGGCAGATAGTTGTCATACGCGCCCCGAACTCCCGACAGCAGGCTGCCGATGCGGGGCAGAACGCGATGAAAGTAGAAGCGGTAAATTCGCCCGAAAATTCCCGCGGGCACTGCGAAGTCGAGGATTCCGATCTCCCCCCCGGGAGCAAGAGTGCGATAAATCTCGCAGAGTCCGGCATTGTAGTCCGCCAGATTTCGAAAGCCGAAGGCAGAGGTCACGAGGTGAAGGCTGGCATCGGGCAATGGAAGATGCAGCGCGTCGGCCTCGACCCAGCGGATGGGAACATTCCCAGACTTGCGCTGGGCGCGCGCCAGCATGGCGGATGAAAAATCCATGCCCATGATGCGGGCACGCGACCTTCCTGCCCGGCGGCGAAGGGCAAATGCCATGTCGCCAGTACCGCAGCAAAGATCCAGAATGCGAGCGTCGTCGCGATTGAGAATATGCCGGAAGCTTCGGGCGCAGCGCCACCACCATGTCCGGTCGATATTCAGCGAGAGCAGGTGGTTGAGCAGATCGTAGCGTGGGGCGATGGAAGTAAACATCTGCCGCACCGCGCGCGAGGCAGATTCACGGTCGTGCATCCCCGCAGGCGAGGCGCCAACCACGGCGCTTTTGGTTGAGTCCGTCATAGTCCCAGAGTGATTCTAACAAGGTGGATTGGTTTGGTTCCTGCCGGGCAGACAAAGTTTCGCGACTGCGGAGAGCACAGCTACTGGCTCAAGCCTCCGCCGCCTTGCAGAAGCTCTGTGGGAGAACCCGCGTGGCGGAAGATCACGCCATTGAACGGGGTCAGCGCCAGGATTCCACCCCCGGGAAATGCAACGCGCTGAATCGGTTCGCCCGAATCGGCAATCAGATTCCAGGTGGAACCTTCGGGGGATACGAAAACTTCTCCCGTACCGGCAGCGACTCCCACGACTCTCTTCTCCGCCGGGTCATAGCTCACATATTGCAGATTGCGTGCTGGAAGGCCGGTAATAACATGGCTCCAGCTGCCTCCCCCGTCCCGGCTTAGATACGCGCCATCACCGGCCACAACCCACAATGCACCCGGAGACACCGCAACCGATGACAGTACGCCGGAAAACTTTGGCAGCGCACACGACTTCCAGATGTTGCCGCCATCGGTGGAAAGGTATGCGGAGTTGTAGGTTGCCGCGAGCACCGTGTTCTCCAGGGCATCCACGCCAATGACGCTGCCATTCAGGGCAGGCTGCTCTCTGGCTGCCGGCATCCAACTGGCGCCCTCATCGAGAGTACGGAACAACCCGCTGGAGGTTGCCGCAAACCACGCATTCGCTGCCCCTGCCATGCGGAAGACTCGTCCTTGAAGCTGCGATTTGATCCACTGGCGCTTCGCCGCTGGCGGGGTCCGCGCGGCGGCGGCGCGTTGCAGCTTTGCCGTTGCTGGCGCACGAGGAGTTGATGGTGGCAATTTTTCCGTCAGCACCAGATTCGACGGCAGCCAACGCGCTGGCTGTGTCGCGGCATGGTTCGCCAGCCGGAAGAATCCCTGGTTGGTTCCGGCAAGCAGGTCGCCGTTCCTGCCCTGCTGCAGGGCAAAGATATCGCGCCCTGAGAGCCCGTCGCTGATCTGCTGCCAGTGCCCACCCGCATCGGGAGAGGTGTAAACGCCGCCAAACTCTTTATCGTTTAGCAAGCCGACATAGAAGCGGTTGGGATCGGAGCGGTCCACAAGCAGCGCCGAGGCCTGCCGGTGGGCAAAACCACGGCTCGAAGGTTGGAGAGTCTGTGCTCCGTCGTTGCTGGCCAGAACACCCGCGCGATCGGTGGCGATCAACACGTGCTCTGAACGCCGGGGATCGATGAGCACATCGTTAACGATGTAATTGGCTGGCGTGGGACGTATCCATGTGGCGCCCGCATCGCTGCTCTTCCAGAGTCCCTCGGTCGTGCCCGCGTAAACCACGGAGGCATTAATTGGATCTTGTTGAAGCACGCGCGTGCGCCGTGCCGAGGCCGGAATGCCCTGCACCTTCTGGAAAAGCTGACCCGCCGTGGTGCTCTTGTAAATGCCGGAGCAGGCGCTCGCATAGACCACCGACGGGTTGGAGCGATCCACGATGATGGAAAAAACGTCCGAGTCGTCGATGATGCCGTTTTTGATGGATTGCCAGTTCGCGCCTCCATCGCTGGTCTTCCACGGCAGGTGCCAGGTTCCGGCGTAGATGACGTCGGGAGAGCGAGGATCAATGGCCACCGATTCGATGTTCTTAATCTCGGCATGACCTTCCGGAGAAATGCGGCGCCAGTTGTCTCCGGAATCGTCGCTGCGGAAAACGCCATCCAGGGCGCCCACAACCAGGATTCTGGAATTGGAAGGGGCAATCGCCAGAGCGCGAATGGATTTGCCCGTCATGAGCGGAACCGTTTGCCAGCTGCCGCCGCCATCGCGCGAACAGAACAGTCCGCCGTGATTGCGCTCCACGCTCCATGCAGCGACATAGATCGTGCCGGGGTTTTCGGGATCGAAGGCAATGTTGTCGAGCACGTAGTCGCTGCCCGCACCCAGACGCGCGAGCCGTGACCATGAAACGCCGGAGTCACTGGAAACGTACAACTGGCCCGCGCTGGTGCCGAGAAAGATACGGTCGGGATTCCGCGGATCGAAGGCCAGGCTTCTCACGTCTCCCCCGTAAGGTCCAAGGGATACCCATCCGGAGGGCTGCCCGGCGGCATGGGCGAAAAGCGTCGAAAAGATGCAACCAGAGAACAGGACGGCGGAAACAAATACGCGCAGAGCGCAGCGAAGAGATTTCAGAGATATTGTCCCGCGCATATTCAGATACCCGGTTTCTTCCGGCATGAACCGGAGCCCTTGTCATGCTTCTAAATCATACATTGGTTCTGGAACCTCGATTTATCCCAGAATGGAACTGGTTCCCAATTTGCGGTGCTTTTGGATCTTGCTGAAAAGAAAATGGCCGGTCGGAGTCCGACCGGCCATTGACTGTTGGAGGTTTACCGTTTGCGGCGTACCGGCTTCGGCGGAGCTACGGCACTCGCATTGAATACCGTGGTCCCAGCCTGATCGAAGCTGGCGCCGGGAGGAACGATCCAAACCTCCGCGGTGCTGCTTCCCGCATTTCCGGTGCGCAGTTCGAGCCGGGAAGGATCAATGCCCTTCTCCTTCACCAGATACTCCATGGTGTTGACGGCGCGTTCCTGGCCGAGTCTGGGGCCATTGCGCTCCGCCTGCTCAAACTGTCCCACGATTACGGCCTTGGCGTCGGGCTCGCGTTGCAGACGAAGAGCAACGTCGTCAAGGATGGCCTTGGCTTCGTTGTCCACGCGCGAGGCGCGGCGCTTGTCCTTGAACTGAATTTCATTCAGCTTGGAGGCCTGCGGTGGCGGTGGAGGAACCTCCACATTCACCGTGGTGGTGGTCGTCGCATTCAAGCCACGATCATCCGTGACAGTGGTGGTCACACGAATGGGTCCCGCGGAAGCTCCCGCGGTATCCAGTGTGGCCTGATTCTGTTGAGCCATGAGCCTTCCGCCCGTGGTCTTCCAGTCGTAGCTGAGCGGACGGCTGTCCGGACTCTGACCGGTGCAGGTTACCGTTACCGGATCTCCTGCGCGGACGGTTGCAGGGTTCGGGCTGCAAGAGATTGTCGGTGGATGTTGCGGCGGTGGCGGCGGCGCCTTCACCGTAAAGGTGGCGCTGCAATTGGCGGTTCCGCCGGTTTTAATCTTGGCATCCGTGGCATTGCCGGTAACGGTGTAGCTTCCCGGCGCCAGCCCGGTGGTATCGATGGTTGCGGCGTTATTCGAGGCCTTTACCTGTCCACCGGTGCTGCGGAACTCATAGCCTACTGTGTGGTTCTTGAGTATGTTCGAGGCAGTAGCGGTAACCGTGACCGGCTCGCCTGCCATAACCTGGGTAGGCTGCGCGCTGCAGCTGGCCCCCAGCGGAGGAGGCGGAGGAGCCACACCGAACTTGAACACAATTCCGGTGCGAACTTCCGCCCCGGCCAGATTGGTGCTGCGGGCCGGCCCGGCGAAGTTGTGGTGTCCCCATACGTAATCCGCCTGGATCACGCGCCAGGAAATCAGCCTGGAAAACGGATAGTCCAGACCGCCGCCGGTGCGAAGTCCAATACCATTGTCATTACCGAGCCCGGCGACACTCATGCGGTGAAGTCCGACCAGTCCATGGGCAAAGGGCTGCAAAGCATTATTGTTATTGCGGTAGATGAAGCGCGGACCAACCATGATGGTGCCCACGTCCGCAACATCGTTGAAGTGCCCGCTGCCGTCAAGGCTGAAGCCGAGGAAGCGGTTCACGTTCCATGTGGCGTTGATGCCAAAACCTTTGGGAATGTTTGGGAGCTTGGTGGTGCCTACGCGATCGCCGGGGTTCGTCCAGGCATAACCACCGAAGAGATCCAGTTTGGGGAAGCTTGTTTCCTGGGCGGTTGCTAAAACAGAGGCGAAACAGAGCAACAACGAAAAGACAAAGGACAAACGGCTGAAACGGCTAAAACTCAGTGACATGCGGTATCCTCCTGAATGGCTTGCAGGACCGACTGTTCACTCAATCCTGAAATCAAGCGATGCCAGTACTTGGTGAAAACAGATTTGATCGCATCAAATTGTAACGTATGTGCCATGCAATGTCTTATTGGCAAACTATAAGCACGTTAATTTGAGATTGATTGCGGAGGTACAGGACAACTTCCTGGCCATGACACTGGAAAAAGTACTGATCGTAGAGGACGAAGAGAACGAGCGTACCGGGCTCGCGGAACTGGTGGGCGCGTGGGGATACCGCACCGAGACCGCCGAAGATGGACTGGAGGCGATGGAGAAGATCGCATCCTGGTCGCCGGGGATCGTAATCTCCGACCTGAGGATGCCTCGCATGGGGGGAATGGAACTGCTGGAGCAGATCGCGAGCCATCCCAATCCCATTGCCGTGGTCATGCTGACGGCGCAGGGCAACGTCGATACCGCGGTGGCGGCGATGAAAATGGGCGCCTATGACTTCGTGGAGAAGCCTGTCAATCCCGCACGGTTGCGCAGCATTCTGCAGAATGCCGCCCGACAGCAAGGCACCGAGCGCGAACTGGAGATCACGCGCCGCACCCTGCGCGATAAAGGTGCTCTGGGCTCGCTGGTGGGCTCGTCAAAGCCGATCCAGGAAATTTTTCGCCTCATTGAAATGATTGCGCCCAGCACCGCATCGGTGCTGATTACAGGAGAGAGCGGCACGGGCAAGGAACTGGTCGCCCGCACGGTGCATGAACTCAGTCCCCGCAAAAGCAAACCGTTCGTGGCCATTAACTGCGCGGCAATTCCCGAAACGCTGATCGAAAGCGAGATTTTCGGTCATGAAAAAGGCGCATTCACCGGAGCGCTGGAACGGCGGGTGGGATGTTTCGAGCTGGCCGAAGGGGGCACCCTGCTTCTCGATGAAATTGGAGAAATGCCCCCCGGCACGCAAGCCAAGCTGCTGCGCGTTCTGGAAGATCGCAAGCTGCGCCGCCTCGGCAGCAAGGCGGAGACCTCCGTCGATGTCCGCGTGCTGGCCGCAACCAACAAGGTCCCGGAAGAAGCCGTGGGCAGGGGCGAGCTCCGGCAGGATCTTTTTTACCGCCTCAATGTCTTCAACATCACCATGCCTCCCCTGCGCGACCACAAGGCCGACATCCCCGAACTGGTGCAGCGGCTGCTTGAGGATATGAACCAGAAGCATGGCAGAACCGTCCGCACAGTAAGCGAGGCGGTCATGCAGGCATTTCAGAACTACTCATGGCCGGGAAATGTCCGCGAACTCCGCAATGCCGTGGAGCGCGCGGTAATTGTCTGCGATGGAGCCGTAATTGAAACCAGGCACCTGCCTCCCGGCTTTGGACACCTCGCGCCGCGCGCTCCCGTGCAGGAGGCGAATGCCGTGCGTCTCGGGGTGGGCACAACCGTGAGCGAAGCCGAGCGGCTGCTGATTATGAAAACGCTCGAGGCCACCAACAACAACAAAACCAAGGCGGCGGAGATTCTGGGAATCAGCCTGAAGACACTCCACAACAAGCTTAAGGAATATGGGCAGATGGCCAGCAGCGAAAGCGGGGGATCTGCCTAGCATCGCCTACAATGGATGGAAGCCGTCCCGCCTGTTTGTTCCGGCGGCACACGGCAACTTCCGGATAACGCGGCCCGCATGCGCTTTCGGCTAAAAACCAAGCTGGTCATCGCCATCACGGCCATGGTAGTGGCTCTGATCAGCAGCCTGTCGTATGTCTACATCGCGCAGCTCCTCCGCCAGCGCGTATCGGAGGCGCGGGACACGGCGGATTTTGTCGCTCACCAGATTTACCACGGTGCGCGCAACGCTCTGAACATCGACGCCAGCAGCGCCGGAATTGATGGCAACGATCCCGAAGCCGTGCGCACCGCCATCGAAAAGACTCTGCAAACCGATCCCGGACTGAATTCCCTTCTCCAGTCCATCGTGGGATATTCGCCCATCATCTACGACGCTGCCATCTCCGACTCACGCGGCCAGGCATTGCTGCACACCGACACCTTCGCCCAGGGCAAACCCTTGCGCCAGCGGACGGACTTCACCGAGGTCCTCAGCGCGCCCCTGCTGGACCAGGTGCGGGTGGTGTATGGAGATCCCAAAGTGTATGAGGTACGCCTGCCGTTGAACCGTAACGGTGCACCCTTCGGCAGCATACGGGTGGGAATCTCCACGGTCTTTCTGAAGAACGAGCTTCAACCCCAGGTGAACCGCACGATGCTGTTTGCGGTGCTGTCGATCCTGGTGTCTTTTGCAATCGCGGCGGCGCTTTCCACCTTCGCGCTTCGTCCGCTGGAAGCGATTGGCCGCACGCTGGACCGCATGACCGCGGGTGAAATGGAAACCGCTCCGGAAGTTGCGCCTGCGCGCACCG
This sequence comes from Terriglobales bacterium, assembly GCA_035548935.1. Lineage (GTDB taxonomy): Bacteria > Acidobacteriota > Terriglobia > Terriglobales > Acidobacteriaceae > DASZRZ01. Next base: position 12,473 of record DASZRZ010000257.1, on the reverse strand, counting down.
ATGAATACGGCGTGGTCGCCACCAAGATCGACCGCCTGGGACGGCACATCCGCGATGTAAAGGAAGTGTTCTCGGCGATGAAGGAGAACCTCGACCAGCTGATGGCCAATCTGCAGGATGGCCTGATGCTGTTCACCAACGATGCCCGCGTGGTGCTGGTGAGCGCTTCGGCGGAGCAGATCGTGGGCCGGCCCCGGGCCGAGATTCTCGGCCAGCACGTGGATGAAGTGTTCAGCTATGGCAGCCGTCTGGGCCAGGTGGTGCTCGACGCATTCCATGGCCACCAGTCGATTGAACAGCGCGAAATCATTACCGATGGCGGCCGCCGCATCTCCATGGCAATGGACTTCATCGAAGAACAGGGCCAGCGCATCGGTGCGCTGTTGACCATGCGCGACGCCGATTCGGCAAAGCGGCTGGAGAACGAAATTGAACTCTCCCGCAGGCTGGCGGCCATTGGACGCCTCACCTCCGGGGTGGCGCATGAGGTCAAAAATCCAATCAATGCGATTGTGATCCACCTTGAGGTATTGCGCGAGAAGCTGCAACAGATCGATCCCGATGCGCGCCGTCACATGGACGTGATCGGCATGGAAATTCAGCGCCTGGACCGCGTGGTGCAGACGCTGGTGGACTTCACGCGTCCCGTGGAGCTGCGGCTTGGCGTGATCGACCTTTGGAACGTGGTGGAAGAGGTGGCCATGCTGGCTACCCCCGAGGCCGGGAGGCAGGGCGTGCACATTGAGCGCAGCGCGCCTCGCGATCCCTTGCTGGTGAAGGTGGACCCTGATCTCGTAAAGCAGGCCGTTCTCAACGTAACCTTGAACGGAATCCAGGCCATGCCGCAGGGCGGAAGGATTACGATCAAGGGATCGCAGGAGAATGGGATCGTCTCGGTGGCGATTCACGACGAGGGAGCAGGCATACCCGCCGATGTACGGGACAAGATTTTCAATCTCTATTTCACTACCAAGAAAAAGGGCACCGGCATCGGGCTGGCGATGACCTACCGGGTAATGCAGTTGCACAACGGATCGGTGGAGTTTGAATCCGGCAGGGATTCGGGAACCACTTTCTGGCTGCGGCTTCCCGCGGTGGAAGCCCGGGACGCGGCAGCACTGGCGCCCGAAATCCCGCAGCACAGTAATATAGCTGCTCAGGAAACGGCCAGCTCATGACCACGCGCTATGGCAATCCGCCGGACTCCTATGGGCAACGGCAGTTGCCGTTTGCCGTCCCGCCGTATAGAACATTCACAATGCGTTCCGGGCGATCCATCCTGTTGCTGCTGGGGTTTGCGCTTGCGCTCTCCGGCTGCGGAAAGAAAAAGGTGAGCTTGGCCCCGCCTCCGCAGGCCCAGGCCCCTGCCGCGACTCCGGCGGCAACGCCGCCCGCGTGGCCATCCTCCGGACCGCCGCCTCCCGTGAATGCCGAGCCCAATCGCCCCGTACCCGCAGCAGAGCCGGAAAAACCCAAGCCGCGGCCGCGAACCAACGTTGCGAGAAAAACCCCGCCCCCGGCTGCCCAACCGGCAGAAGACGCACAGCGCACCACGCCGGCCAATGCGGGGCAAACCAGCCCGTCCCAGCTCTCAGCGGCGCTGTCGCATGATGATGTCCTTCACCGGAAGTTCACGACTTCGCAGCTGCTCGAAGCCACGGAGCACAACCTGAAAGCTCTCACGCGAAACCTCTCGGGAGACGAGCAGGCGACCGTGCAGCATATCCGCAGCTATATTCAGCAGGCACGTTCGGCCACCGAGTCCGGCGATGTGGAGCGCGCCTATAACCTGGCGCTCAAAGCGCATTTGCTCTCCGATGAACTGATCAAGCGGTAGGCTTCCTCTCCTCACCGCTCTTACCGCCCGCACTCCGGCGGCTACTGCAAGTCACAATTGTTACCGTTGATTGCGAAGAAGGCTGATGATGTCATCGGCGGTGATGACCCCGGTGAGTTTGCCCTGATCATCCACTACGGGCAGCATGAGCAGGTTGTACTTGTCGAACTGCTCAATAAACTCCGGCTCGCGGGCTCCGGCGCCCACCGAGATGAGCGGCTCCGTTCGCAGTTCGATCAACTGGGTTTCAAGGGTCGAAATGGCGATACGCGAGAGCGGAACCGCTCCCACCAGCACCTCGGATTCATCCACAAGGAAGATGGTGCTCAGAGTTTCCAGCCCGCCTTCATGATGCCGCAACTGCTCAATCGCCTGCGTAACCGTGGAGCCCGGACCGAGAGCGATGTAATCCGTGGTCATTCTGCCGGCAGCGGTGTTCTCCTTGAATTCGAGGAGCTCTTCCATCTCCTCGCGCTGTTGTGGCTCCATCTCCTCCAGAATTTCCTGGGAGGTCTCCTGATCCAGGTCGCCCAGTAAATCGGCGGCGGCATCGGGGTCCATCTCCTCGACAATATCGGCGGCATGGTCGGAATCGAGCGACTCAACCAGGGAGTTCCGCAGCTTGCGGTGAACTTCTTCGAGGGCGCCTGCGGCAACTTCTTCGTCCAGTGTCTCGAAGACGGCCTCACGCTCGGCAGGCGCGAGGTCCTCGAGAATATCGGCAATATCGGCGGGATGAAGGCGCGATAAGCGATCGTTGGAAATTCTCAATTTGACGCGCCGGGCCGGATCGGTCTCGATGAGATCGACAAACTCCCAGGGAATGAGCCTGGGAGGAACCGTAACCAGCAGCCGGCGCAGCGCGATATTCGGGATCATCCCCTTGAGCAGACGGCGCAAGGCCCCGCGAGGGCCCACGTCCACGGCGGTTAGCTTCAACAGTGCATGGCCGGAGCCGGTCTCCTGGCGGATATCCACATCATTGACGCGGACAACCTTGCGGCCATAGACGTCGATAATCTGCTGATCCAGCAGGTCCCGCTCCAGCAGGAGCAGCCCCTCGGAGCTGGCATAGCCCGGCCACTCAGCGCGGGGAACCAGGACTCGAACTCCACCGTTAATGGAGGCAATGAGGGAGGTGGGCAGCAGGCAGTCCCCTTGGCGGTCGCGGACCACCAGGGCGGAAACCAGCGCTGCGTCCTCCTGCGGACAGATGACGACCTCGCGAACCCGCGCAACACTGCTGCCGCCGGGGTCATACACCCGGGCACGCAGCAGGTCGGTAAGGGAAAAGGTAGTCATCAATCTTTCTTTCGTGAGGATACTTTGCGGTGGATAAGGAATCCAACACGGAATACGGACAGTGCCGATTTCACAACAATCGCGAGGGGAATATCGTCGGCAGTACCGGACAAATCGCGTGCAGCACGAGGCGCGGACCCCGTTACTCGAGAACGATATTTACGAGTTTCCTGGGAACAATAATGACCTTAACAATCTGGCGGCCATCGAGTGCTGACTTTACCTTCGACTCTTCAAGGGCGAGCTTTCGAAGCTCTTCTTCGGAGACTTCCGCGGAGACGAGCAGCCGCGTACGCAGCTTTCCGTTGATCTGCACGGCAATCTCAAGCTCATCTTCCTTCGCCAGCCCGGCATCATACTCCGGCCACGGATGGCGAAGCAGGTTTCCGGTTTCACCGAGGCGCTCCCACAATTCACTAGCGAGATACGGCGCGAAGGGATGCAGCAGCAGAACGAGTTTGCGCTGGGCATCGGCCAGCAGCGGTACGGGGACCGCTCCCTTGCCGCCGTCGTCCACCTGGTAAAGAAGATTGACGAACTCCATGATGGCGGCGATGGAAGTATTGAAGTGCCAGCGTCCCTGGAAGTCCTCGGTAACGCGCTGCACGGTCTGGTGCAATTTGCGCTGAAGATTGCGGGCCTCTCCCGAAAGCTGCGCGGGCACCGTGGCATTCCAGTCGGCATGCGCGGGTTTGGCGTTGCGCATCACAAAACGGTACACGCGCCCGAGGAAGCGGGAGATGCCTTCCACACCGGCATCCTGCCAATCGAGATCGCGGTCGGGCGGCGCGGCAAAGAGCGTATACATGCGGGTCGAGTCCGCGCCGTAGCGGGCCACCATGATGTCCGGCGAGACCACATTGCCCAGGCTCTTCGACATCTTGGCGCCGTCCTTGATGACCATTCCCTGAGTAAACAGGCGGTCGGCCGGCTCCGAGACGTGAATCAGGCCAAGGTCGCGCATCATCTTCGTCCAGAAGCGCGAGTAGATCAGGTGCAGAATCGCGTGCTCCACACCACCGATGTACTGGTCGATTGGGAACCAGTAGTCGGCAATATTGGTTTCAAAGGGCGCGGTGGAATTTTGCGGGTCGCTGTAACGATAGAAATACCAGGAGGAATCCACGAAGGTGTCCATGGTATCAGTCTCGCGGCGCGCGGCGCCTCCACACTTCGGGCAAGTGGTGTTCACCCAATCGGGAACCTGAGCGAGAGGGGAACCGCCCATCAGAGTGATATCGACCTGATCGGGCAATACGACCGGAAGCTGGTCTTTGGGTACAGGCACCACACCGCATTTTTCGCAATACAGCATCGGGATGGGAGTGCCCCAGTACCGCTGGCGCGAGATGCCCCAGTCGCGCAGGCGATAGTTGATCTCAGGCTTGCCGAAGCCGTGCTCTTCCGCATGGGCTGCCATCTTGTTCGCAGCCTCAACGCAGGCGAGTCCGCTGAACTCGCCGGAATTGATCAGAAGGCTTTCCGTTTCCACGTAGGGCAGAACCGCATCTTCCCCGCGACCGGCTTCAGGAGGCTCCGCCTGTCGCCGGGGAAGAATCACAACCCGTATCTCCAGCCCGTATTTTTTGGCGAATTCATAATCCCGCTCATCGTGAGCCGGCACGGACATAATGGCGCCTGTGCCGTACTCCATCAGAACGTAGTTAGCTACCCAGATAGGAATGCGCTCACCATTGAACGGATTGATCGCAAAGCGCCCGGTATCGATGCCGTGCTTGTCGATCGACCCCACATCTCCCAGCTCACGCGCCTTCTTCTGCTCGGCGAGCATCTCTTCCACCTTTGCAGCGAGGCTCGGGTTTTCCGAGATGGCCTGCGCGAGAATCGGATGCTCGGGAGCCAGTTGCACCGAGGTTGCGCCAAAGATGGTGTCGATTCGCGTGGTGAAGACCTTAATCCGCGGGCTTGTGGTATCCGCCGTTGAGCCTGCTTCCGGCGTGCTGCCGCTATCGGGTTCGGAGCTGGCCAGTTGGAAGTCGACAAGTGCGCCTTCGCTGCGGCCGATCCAGTTGCGCTGCATGGTGCGGACTTTTTCCGGCCAGCCCTCCATGTGATCGAGGTCGCGGAGAAGCTCGTCGGCATACTTGGTGATGCGGAGAAACCATTGCTCCAGTTCACGCTGCTCCACCGGGGTGTCTTCATGCCGCCAGCAGCCGCCATGCACCACCTGCTCGTTGGCGAGCACGGTCATGCACTTCGTACACCAGTTCACCTTGCTCTTGCGGCGGTATGCCAGCCCGGCGTTGAACAGTTCAATAAAAAACCACTGGTTCCAGCGGTAGTAATCGGGCAGGCAGGTGGTGACCTCGCGGTCCCAGTCGTAGGAAAAGCCCAGGCGCTTCATTTGCGCCTTCATGTTGGCGATATTGCGGAGCGTCCACTCACGCGGGGGAACCTTGGCATTGATGGCCGCGTTTTCCGCCGGCAGTCCAAAGGAATCCCATCCCATCGGATGAAGCACGTTGTAGCCGCGCATCCACATGTAGCGGGCAAGAGCGTCGCCAATGGAGTAGTTGCGGACGTGCCCCATGTGCAGTGCGCCCGAAGGATACGGCAGCATCTCCAGCACGTAATACTTGGGCCGCTTGGAATCCCGGCCCTCGCTGCGGTAAAGGTCGGGCTGCTGCTGCCAATGCGAAGACCATTTTTGCTCAATCGGCTGGGGATCGTAGCGGTCGTCACCCGCGGTCAGGAGTTCGCGCTGCTCGGGATTAGGAGTTTGCTCCGGCATGAATGTCAGTGGGTACGATGAATAGTATGGATTTTTACGCTTTGCTCTACAGCTTTGATTCTACAACGGCGGTTTGAAAGCCTCGCGGGCTCACGAGGGTTCGCCGGGGTCCACCAGATTTTTGAGCGCATCCACGTTGCGGCGCTCGTCTCCCGGTTCATCCACGGGAGTTTCCGCAATAAATGCAGCATGTGCCAGGCGGGGATGGTTCAGCAGGCGGCGAAAAGGCTCCAGCCCTATGGTTCCCTTCCCAATATGCTGATGGCGGTCAAGCCGTGAGCCGCGAGCCGCTTTGGCATCATTGCAATGCCACACCGGCACATTTTTCAGTCCAACCAGCGAATCGAGTTCTTTCATGGTGGACTCGAAGCCTTCTTCGGAAACAATGTCGTACCCCGAGACATGCGTATGGCAGGTGTCGATGCAGGCGGCAACCGGAACATGGGGCCGAAGAACCTCCAGCAGCGCTCCCACCTGGTCAAAGCTGCCTCCCAGCGAATACTCAGCCCCAGCCGTGTTTTCAATCAGGATGGTCAGCTTCCCGGCGGCGAGATCCAGACCCCCGGTAGCTTCCTGAATGCCGAGCGCTGTACGGGCAAGGCCACCGGCACGGGTAAGGTCCCGAAAAGATCCCGGATGGAGTACGAGATACTCAGCCTGAAGCGCCAGTCCCCGCTCCACCTCTCCACGAAAAGCTGCGATCGACTTGGCCCGGAATTCCTCATTGCTGCCAGCCAGGTTGACGAGGTAGTTGGTGTGAATCACCAGCGGCTTCAGGTTGTACTTGATACGCAGCGCGATCAGAGCGTCACACTGTGCCTTGCCAATGGCAGAGGGCTTCCATTGGCGGGGACTTGAGGAAAAAATCTGGTAGGTATTGCAGCCGGTCCGCCAGGCGCGCTCGGCAGAGTTTTCCACACCCCCGGCGGTCGAAGTATGAATCCCAATCCGGCGCCGTGTCATGGTGGGCAAAGGATCGGAAAGAGGCTGTTTAAGGATATCCGGCTCAGCGGAAACGGAGCGAGGCATGGCTGTAAGTATCTGATTTTACCATGCTTGTAATCGAATAAAAACAGCCACAAAGGACTTGATCCCGAATTGGAACTATGAAAGCATTCACGGTTGCGGAGTGAAATGATTTGCACATGACCGCTGACAGGGAGATTTGGGTAGCAACCGCACTGCTCCACTGTGAAAATCCGGGCCGCCGGGATTTCACGGTCGCGGAAATTGTTGCGCGGGCTGTGGCCGAGCGGCCTGCCAGCGGATTTCGCAGCATTCTGGCGGAGTGTGCAATCTGTGAGGGAGTGGCTAATTTTGCACCGGATACAGTGCACAGTTGCGTTCTGACGGCGACTGCTCCCGACCGCCGCAGGCTCTTCCGCGAAGGCGATGAGCGCCATGCGGGCAGGTCAAACGGAAAGAATTTCACCCGGGATTTACCGGAGCGCTACCAGTTCCTGGTGGATTGGTATAACACGGTCTATCAGCGATGGCCGGTACAGCGGAGTTTTCAGGTCCGTTACGCGAGAGGCGTGGCATAGACCTTCACCCTGCAATTCAGGTTTTCGCGAAGTCCTGCGGCAGAGCCTCGCCTCAGCCCATCCCGTTGCACTCCGGCTCTTGTCGCGTGCTGGCCTCGCAGTTAGACTATCGCTTCATGCTGGCGTTTCTGCTTTCCATTGTTCACCTGCCGCATAGACACCGGGGATTGGCCCTGCCCGGCATGGCCTGCGAGATTTCTTGAATATTCCCGCGCGAATTCTGGTCACCGGCGCCCTTGCGTGCCTCATGGTTGCAGCTTCCGCCTGCCGCAGGACGGGTGGTCCCGGCCCGCAGGGCTTCGCTTATGTGAGCAACGGCAAGAGCAACAGCCTTTCCGTGATCGACCTGAACAGCTCCCGCGTGGTGAACACCATTGCCGTAGGAAGGAATCCCACGGGGGTGACCATCAACCGGGTGCGGCAGGAAATTTATGTGGTCAACACGGACTCGGACAACATAAGCGTAATCGAAACCGCTGCGGGCAAGCGCGGCGGGGAAATGGCCAACCCGCTGGCGCAAAACTGGACGGTCGCCGCAACCATCGGGGTGCATGACAGCCCCTACTTCCTGGATGTTTCGCCCGACGGCAAGCGGGGATACACGGCCAATTCTGCGTCCGCGAACGTTTCAGTCATCGACCTGGAGCACCGGAAGGTATTGGCCAATGTGCGCGTCGGGAGCCGCCCCGGACTGGCGCGGGTTTCGCCCGATGGAACTACCGTCGTAGTTTCAAACCGCGCCGATAACACGATTTCCCTGCTCGACACCGCGAGCCTGAAAGTCCGATCCACTCTCCCGGTATGCCAGCAACCGGAAGACGTGGTGATTCTTCCGGATTCGAGCAAGGCATTTGTAGCCTGCACCGGCTCCGCGCAGGTGGCTGCGGTTGACCTGAAGCGGGCGGAGCTGCTGGCGCTGCTGGATGTGGGCAAGACTCCGGTCAATCTCGCACTGAAGCCCGATGGCGGAGAGATATTCGTCAGCAATTTCGACTCGGGAACCGTGTCGGTGATCGAGACGAACGCCAACGAGGTAAGCGGAAGCTACCTCATCGGCACAAAGCCGGTGCGCGGACTCGTGAGCTCCGACAATTCTCTTCTCTATGTAAGCAACTTCGGCTCGGGAACCATTGCCATCTTCAGCATCGATACCGGGAAAATGCTGGGCTCGGTTCCTGCCGGCCGGGAGCCGGAATCCATGGCACTGACGGACAACGATGATTATCTGGTGGTGGCCAACACCGGCTCGGGTGATGTGTCCATTATGCGGACCACGGCCAAGGCGGCATCCTATAAGAACGCATCCGACCGGGCGCTGGTATCCATGATTCCGGTGGGAATCCGGCCCAATGCAATCGCCATCCAACCGTAACTTCCCCCTTCAGGCTCTCCTGAGCATGAACGCCTGTTGCTTCAAAACGAACGGGACCGCCAGATAGGCAGTCCCGTTGGTGTTTATTTCTGCGCGAAGCGTTGGGAAAAGTTTTCCCGGTAAAAGTTCAGGAAGTAACTCCCTTGGAACAGACACGCTTGAATACCGAGACCAGCTCCGCAGCAATATCCTCGGCTTCGCGATGCTCGATGTCGCTGCGCTGCATAAGGTAGCTCAATTTGCCGTCCTGAAGAATGGCGATGGCAGGAGACGAGGGAGAAAATCCCGTGAAGTACGAACGGGCGCGATCGGTGGCATCGCGATCCTGACCGGCAAAGACGGTTCCCACGGAATCGGGCTTTACGGCATGATCGAGCGCCTGGCGAACCGCAGGCCGCATACGCCCGGCAGCACATCCACAAACCGAGTTCACGACAATCATGGTTGTGCCTTCACGGCGCACAAACTGATCGACGCTTTCGGGAGTGCGCAGCTCTTCAACACCCAACCGGGTAAGCTCTTCGCGCATGGGAACCACCATTAGCTCAGGGTACATTCAACTCTCCTGTTATTTAGTTTAAAGCATTCTTTGGAGCTCTTTTGTTCCAGGCTCTTGCTGCTTGCATTCTCCACGGACTTCGAACTTGTGGCAATAGCCCCAAGGGCCATATTCGCCTTAGGGCAAAACCATAGGGTACACGAGAGTACCTGCTCGGTACATGCGAGGAGTAGCCTAGCCCGGCACCTGCCATCACCGCAAGGCATGGACGCGATATATATTGACGCGATGTATATTGAGGATCATTCCCTCATGCTGATTCAGGAACAGGTTGCGCTGGCTCCGCTGACCACCTTCGGAGTGGGTGGTCCGGCCAGGTATTTCGCCGAGGCAACGAGCTTCACGGAAGCCCGGTCGGCGCTGGACTTCGCGCAATCACGCGGACTGCCATGGTTCGTCCTGGGGGGCGGAAGTAACCTGCTGGTTTCCGACGCGGGCTTCCCCGGCCTGGTACTGCACATCTCGGTGCGCGGCATCGAGCGGCGCGAGGAAGACGGCAAGATGGTTTTCGAGGCGGGCGCGGGCGAGCCCTGGGATGCCTTTGTGGCGGAAGTGGTCTCCGCAAACTGTGCAGGAATCGAGTGCCTGAGCGGAATTCCCGGAACCGTGGGCGGAACCCCGGTACAAAACGTTGGGGCCTACGGACAGGAGGTTTCCGAGACCATAACGGAAGTGCTTGTCCTCGACACCGTTGATGGGCAGCTGCACACCTTGTGCGCACCCGCCTGCGACTTCAGCTACCGCAGCAGTATTTTCAACTCCACGGCGCGCGGACGTTATATCGTGCTGCGCGTTACTTATGCTTTCGAGCCCGGCGGGGAAGCCCGGGTCGAGTACCGTGATATCCGCAACTTTTTTGCCGGTAAGAATCAGAAGCCGTCCCTGTCCGAGGTGCGGGATGCGGTCCGCCAAATCCGGCAGAGCAAGGGAATGCTGATCGTGGCCGGAGATGATGACTGCCGCAGCGCTGGATCGTTCTTTAAGAATCCCGTGCTCAGCCCGGAGAGTTACCAGTCGCTGAAAGATCGCGCGGCGGCGCGTGGCTTGGAGATTCCCGCGTATCCCGCCCCCGGCCAGACTCACAAGATTCCTGCCGCATGGCTGGTGGAGCAGGCGGGGTTTCCCAAGGGCTACAACAAGGGCCCGGTGGGCATCTCCCGCAAGCACTCCCTGGCCATCGTGAACCGCGGTGGAGCGCGCGCCGCCGATGTTGTGGCTCTGAAGAATGAGATTCAAGCCCGGGTGGAGGATCAGTTTGGAATCAGGCTCGTGCCGGAACCGGTCATGATCGGCTTCGATCAGGACACCACGGCAGACGGCGACCTCTCAGAATCGGGCGCACAAAAGAGCTTACAGAAGAAAGAAGCTGCCCGGTGATCGTCGCTGGCGTAATGAGCGGCACCTCGGCCGACGGAATCAACGTGGCGATCATCCGCGCCAGTGGCAGCGGTTTCCGCAGCCGCTTCGATCTTCTGGCCCATCGGGAGTTCCCCTATCCTGCTGCGGTGCGAAAGACCGTTCTGGCAATGATGAATGCCCGCAGTGCCAGCGTGGCCGATCTGGCGCGCCTGAACTTTCTTTTGGGCAAACTCTACGCCGATGCGGTTGTGCATACGTCGAGCAAGGCGCGGGTTCAGGTTGAGTTGGTAGGATGCCACGGGCAAACCCTGTTTCATCAGGGAGAGAGTCTTCCGTTTCTTGGCCGCAGGCTGGCAGCTACCTGGCAGACCGGCGAGGGGGCAATCATTGCGGCGCGAACCGGCGCTCCCACGGTCTCAGATTTTCGTCCCGCCGATATGGCAGCGGGCGGCAAGGGCGCTCCCCTGGTTCCCTTCCTCGATTATCTGCTCTACCGCGATGCGCGGCATGGAAGGATCGTGCAGAACATCGGGGGAATCGCCAACCTGAGCGCCATTCCCGCAGGTGCTTCGCCGGAAGACGTGATGGCCTTCGATACCGGGCCGGGGAACATGGTGATCGACGCGGTAATGAGCGAACTGTTTCGCAAGCCCTATGACCGCAATGGCCATGTTGCCGCCTCCGGTGAGGTGCTGAAGACGGTGCTGGCAAAAATCCTGCGGATACCGTTCTTCCGCAAGCGGCCTCCCAAAACAGCGGGCCGTGAGCAGTTCGGGAGGGAGTTTGTGGCTGCGTTTCTGCGCGATTGCAAACGCGTGCGCAAACAGGACATCGTTGCCACGGCTACGGCCCTCACGGCGGAAACAATAAGCCAGGCGATTCGCACTCATGTGCTGCCCACGGCTGATTTTCGCGACTTGATTGTCTCGGGTGGGGGCACGAAAAACCAAACGCTCATGCGCATGCTCGCGGAGCGCCTTCCCGGGTTGCGCGTGTGCATCAGCGACGAGACCGGGTTGCCTTCAGAGGCCAAAGAGGCTGTGGCGTTCGCGCTGCTGGCCTACCAGACCTGGCGGCGGCTGCCATCGAACGTACCCTCGGCGACGGGGGCAAAGCGCGCGGCAATCCTAGGGAAAGTATCGTATCCATGACGTTAAACGCATGACGTTCAAACCCATGGCGAGGCAACTTCGGAGCAGCGCAGTCAAGAGCTTCTAAAGCATCCGAGCACAATGCAGCAGATCGCTTCAATTCGTCCCGGCTCGCGGCTGGGGATATGGCTGGCGGTAATCGCCATGCTGGCGGCTGCGGCGGGCTGCCGGCGCTCTCCCGCCACGGATACGGTGGTGGTGATTATCGAGAGCAGTCCGTCGAATCTCGATCCGCGCGTGGGAATTGACGCCCAGTCGGAGCGCATCGCGGAGCTGATCTTCGATTCGCTGGTCCACCGTGATGAACACTTCAACCTTCAACCATGGCTGGCCGAAAGTTGGGAGACCCCGGACCCACTGACGTGGATTTTTCATTTGCGCAAGGGCGTGAAGTTTCATGATGGCCGCCCGCTCACTTCCAGGGACGTGAAGTGGACGTTCGATTCAATCCTCAACGGGACCCTGCGAACTCCGAAGCGGGGCACGTTTGAGTTCGTGAAAGAACTGGAAGCCCCGGACGACGCCACGGTCGTGTTCCATTTGAAGGAGCCCTGGGCGGGATTGTTGTGGAATGTTTCCAATGGATCGGTGGGGATC
>DASZRZ010000256.1:0-9496 GCA_035548935.1 Terriglobales bacterium | reverse complement strand
GGAAGTTGCGGGGGCCATGCTTGCCTCCACTTGGGGCGAAATTACAGGCGCTCCCGGAGTGTGTCTTTCCACCCGCGGCCCCGGCGCGGCCAACATGGTGAACGGCGTGGCGCATGCCTATCTGGATCGCTGCCCGCTGATTGTAATTACCGACCAGTACTCTCCCGCCACCTACGAAACCGGACTTCGCCAGCGGCTGAACCATCAGCAGATATACGCCCCCGTCACCAAGTGGACGACCACCATCGCCGCCAAGACCGTGCGGCAGCAGCTGCGGCGCGCACTGCGTACAGCCATCGCCCCAGCGCCCGGCCCCGTGCAGTTTGACATGCCTGCCATGGAGACCACACGCGAGGCTGCCGATCTTCCCAACGAACCTCTTCTGGTTCCCAATACTCTCTACCTGGTTCCGGATAAGTCGGCGCTAAAGGTTCCGCTGCAGATGATCGAGGCAGCGAAGCGTCCCATCATCCTCGTGGGATTGGGCGTGTTGTGGGCGCAGGCCTCCAAGGAGCTGGTCTCGCTTGCGGAAAAGCTTGGCGTTCCCGTTCTTACTACCACCAAGTGCAAAGGCGTCATTCCCGAAGATCATCCCTTGCGCGCCGGTTGCATCATTGGCGGCACCATTGAGCGCAACCTGGTCAATCAGTCCGACCTGATTATCACCGTCGGACTCGATGCGGTTGAGTTACAGCCCAAGCCCTGGCCGTACAGCATTCCGGTGCTCTCGCTTTCGTCCGCTCCGAGCCTCGACGCGCTGGTTCCCGCCGCCGCGGAGATGATCGGCGACATGAAGGGAATGCTCTCAGGTCTGGCGGAATTTGCTCCCGAGCGCAGTTGGGGAGAGCCGGTAGCCAAGACCTTCCGCGAGCAGGTCATCGCGGCCTTGAACACGCCCAGCAGCGGTTTTCCCATTCAGCGCGCCATGGAAGTGGCCCGCGCCGTCCTGCCGCGTGACACCATCGCCACCTGCGATGCCGGGTTAAGCCGCCTGCTGGTGGTGCAGAAGTGGCAGTCCTATGGACCTCGCGAGTTCCTTACCTCCAACGGCCTCGGCTCCATGGGGTTCGCAATTCCCGGAGCGCTGGGCGCGCGCATGGCACATCCCAAGCGTCCCATCGTTGCCTTCGCAGGCGACGGCGGATTCCTCATGGCGGTCGCCGAGCTTCAGACCTCGGCGCGTGAGAATCTGCCCATCATCGCCCTCGTCTTTGACGATCAGGAGATCGGCCTCATCCGCGTAAAACAGGAGATCAAGGGAATTCCCACCTACGGCGTAAAGATCGGTGGCATTAACTGGGAGTCCCTGGCTCAGGGCTTCGGAGCGAATGGCGCCGTGGTCGATAGCGAGAACGGCCTGTCGGACGCGCTGCAAGCCGCGCTCAAGTCCGATAAGTCCACGGTGATTGCCATGAAGATCGACTCCTCGGGGCACGTAGCTCAGTTCAACGCCCTGCGCGAGCTGTAATTGGAAAGGGGTGGTGCCGGAGTTTCTCTGGCACCGCCGATAATTTATGGATCCTGATTCGCGAACCTCACCTGCACGAGTATCGGAAGCCATCACTCACTCCGTCCGCGTCGAAGTCATGTCGCGATACGAAGCCGAGCGGTCGCGTCCCATGATGAACGAATGGGTTTTTCAGTACACCGTCCGGATCACCAATCTTGGAACGGAACAGGTGCAGCTCCTCAGCCGCCATTGGATTATCACCGATGCCATGGAGCACACCGAGCACGTCCAGGGTCCGGGAGTGATCGGCCAGCAGCCGCTGCTCAAGCCCGGGGAGTCGTTCCAGTATTCCTCGTGGTGCCCTCTCAGAACGCCGATGGGCACAATGTATGGCACCTACCAGATGGTGCATCCTAACGGCGAACAGTTCGACGTCGATATCGCGGCGTTCTCGCTGGAAGCGCCCTATACGGTCCAGTAGGTCTTCAGACCACGGTCCACCAAATCTTCCGCTATACCTGCTTGTCGGAATCAACTTCCAGGCTGCCCCGCCTGGCCGTCTTCCACTTCCAATTCCAGTCTTCGCTCCACATGCGATACAATTTGCCTCCGTTATGACCAACCGGACTACTGGACGCCGTGAATTTCTTAAGTTTCTAGCCGCCAGCCCTTACGTCGCCTCTATCGGCGGCCTTACCGCTTTCCTGAGCGAAAGCGCCTTGAGTCAGAGCATGCAGCCCGAGGCTTTTTCCATTGCTGCCAACCCCGCGGAGGCCATCAATGTATTCGACCTGGAAGCGACCGCGAAGCAGAAGGTGTCGCCGGGTCACTGGTGGCGGGTGGCGAGCGGTGTGGACGATGATGGAACGATCCGCGCCAATCGCGATGGATTTCAACACCTCGTACTGAAACCGCGCCGCCTCCGCGATCCAACAAAGGTCGACATGCATGTCAATCTCTTCGGGACCGCCTATAACAGCCCCATCTTCACCTGTCCCATCGGCGGCCAGAGATCGTTCCATCCGGAAGGTGAGGTGGCCGTGGCCCGCGCTGCCAAGGCGCGCGGCACACCGCAGTGCCTTTCCACTTCGTCATCCACCGCGGTCGAAGACGTGAATGCCGCTCTGGGCCGTCCTGTCTGGTATCAGCTTTATGCTCCGGGAAGTTGGGACGCCTGCGAAAAGATTCTGCGCCGGGTTGAAGCCGCAGGCTGTAACGTGATCGCTCTTACGGTGGACACCGCCGCCGGTGGCCGTAACGAGACCTACTTGCGTAACCGCCCCAAGGACTTGACGCAATGCGCTTCCTGCCACAAGGTCGTAGGCAATGACGTGGACCGCCTAGATCGTCCCATGCACGCTGGCATCGACATGAGTAACATGCGCCCGACAAATCCCGCGCTGGACTGGGCCTGGGCCGACAGGATTCGCAAGTTCTGGAAGGGCAAGATGATCATCAAAGGACTCGAAACGCCCGAAGATGCGCGCCTGTGTATTGAGCACGGCATCGATGGCATCCTGGTTTCGAATCACGGGGGCCGCTCGCTGGAGACCCTGCGTCCCACCATCGAGTCTCTTCCCGACGTGGTGGCGGAGGTCAAGGGCCGCATCCCGGTGCTGGTCGATGGCGGCTTCCGCCGCGGCACCGATATCTTTAAGGCGCTCGCCCTCGGCGCTACAGCGGTTGGAATCGGGCGTCCCACAATGTGGGGGCTCGGCTCCTTTGGCCAGGCTGGTGTGGACCGCGTGCTTGAGATGCTTCAGGGAGAACTCAAGATGGTGATGGGCAACTGCGGAACCCGCACCGTTGCCGACATCACGGCTTCCTATGTCCTCAGGCGCTAGCCAGTCATGCGCTGGCTGTTAGTCGGCGAGATAAAAGTATCCGACCTTATTGTTGGAGGGGCTGCCGTACCACAACCGTCCTTGCGAATCGGGGAAAAACTCCCGCAGCGTATTTTCCGAGTGGGGAAACGGATATTGGGTTACTTTGCCGGTGGCGGGATCGTAGCGCCCCAGCACATCGAAGTAATACGATGAGTACCAGATGCTGCCGCTGGTATCGACCCCCAGCGCATAGGTATGCGTAGTCGGCCCCGTTGGCAAATCGATCTCCTGGACCGTCTCGGTCTTGGGATCGAATCGTCCGAGTTTGCCGTTGGTGTATTCCCCAAACCACACCACTCCCTTTGCGTCGATCTGGATTCTCCGTGGAAGGGCGTCCTTGGTTGGCACGTAATATCGCGTCATCTTAAGGGTCTGCCAATCCATCTTCACCACTTGTCCCGGATTCCCCGTAATGGTGAACCAGATGTTTCCCTGGGAATCATTCGCCATACTGTAGGTATGGCCGGTCTCCCAGTAATCCTTGAATGTTTTCGTTTCGATATCAAAGCGGCTCAGCGGCTCGCCGGTGGTCCACGCATTGCCCTGCGGATCAAAGCGCACGGTATGCTTCTGTCCTCCCGACTTGGTACCTTCCTTGCCGGGTTTGTAGGGATCCTGGAATTCCGTGATTTTCTTTGTTTTTGGATCCCATCGGCCGAGCTTGTTGGAGGCCTGCTCGGTCACCCACACCGAACCATCCGGAGCCTCTACGGCAGAGTGAACCGCTGCCGTTCCGGTGTGAGGAACCGGGTAGTCTTCCATGGCTCCGGTTTTAGGGTCCAGCCGCGTGAGCTTGTTCGCCGACCCGAAATTGGGAATCCATATGCTCCCATCCTTACCGGGAGCTGCGCTGAATGGCATGCGGTCCGGGCCGGGCATCTCGTATTCAACGTAAACGATCTTCGATGCCTCGCTGCCAAACTTCAGCACCGTGTCCTTGTATCCCGGCAGATCCGCCGGAGATTGCGTCACTTTCGAATCAATGCCGAAAACGCTGTTCAGGTAGGTTGCCAGTTCGTTCGCATCCTGGTCGCTGAGGTAGTCCAGGCTGAAGTACATGGCCTGGCGCATGTATTGAACGCGGTCTTTCCATCCTTCCAGGTCGCGCGAAACCGCGGCCATGCGGGTCTGGAATCCGTGGCAGACCAGGCAGTTCTTGAACAGTATTTTCTTTCCTTCACCGGCAGGAAGCAGAATTCGCGCCTGATCAATGGAAAGATCGCTCCAGCGCACCATGTCTTTTTGCAGCGCGATATTCAGGGAAGCGTTCTGCTCTGCCTTAAGGCTGATTTTTTCCTGCGTGGCGGCGCGATAGCCCGTGGCCTTGATTTTTGCCTGGTACTCTCCGGCAGGAAGCTTTCCCACCCGGTACCGCCCTTGCGTATCCGTCAGCACAATGTAGCTGATTCTGGTCTGCGTATTCTGTAGGAAAACAAAGGCTCCCTCAAATGCCGAACCATCCGGTCCTTTCACGATTCCTGTTACGGTTGCCGCAAAGGTTCCCAGGGATAAACAGGTAACCAGGGTTGCGAGAGTCAGAATTCTGTTGAGTCGCTGCATGCCGGATTCTCCAGGCTCTATCTTCGTCCGGAAGGCTAGCTCTCATTCTGTAATCGTGTCAACCGGCGATCTCCGAACATCCGGCAGTTTTCCTGACGGATGCTGCTGTGATACCTTGCCCGCCGGGGAACTGTAACTCCAGTTCTCCGCAATCGAGTACGTACGGCTTCAACCTTGGAAAGGAAATACCTTGGCGATGGGTGAGCGGCGGATGTTCTCAAAGCGGATGTTCTCAAGGCAGATGTTCTCTAAAGCTCCGGCCAGATTATTTTGTGCCGCGATGGCGGCGTTTCTCCTCCTGCCCGCGGTTGCTGCGGCGCAAAACGGCTGGCTTACCTGGGGATATGATCAGCAGCGCACCGGATGGAACCGGTCGGAAACCGTGCTGACCAAAGAAAACGTCTCCCGCCTTGAGCTGAAATGGAAGTCCCAGCTTTCCATTCCTCTCAACGATATCGTTCTTTCCACGGTCACCGCTCCATTGGTTGCCACGGTCAATGGGCCCCAGGGACCTTCCACTCGCGTATTCGTGGTCGGCAGTGACAATACCGTTTACTCGCTTGAGTCTGAAACCGGCGAAATAGTCTGGCAGAAGCGATTTCCCAATACCCTGACCCCTTCCAAACCCGCCACCACGTCCTGTTCCAACACCCAGAACGCCACTCCTGTGATCGATCAGGAGGCAGGAACCATCTATGTCTCCACCAGCGACGGCAAGCTCCGGGGCCTGAATCTGGCGAACGGGGAAGAGCGCATGCCGTCCGTTGCCTTTAACAGTCCCTTTGCCCGCAACTGGAGCCTGAATCTGATCGACGGGGTTATCTACACATCCACGGGGCGCGGATGCGGCGATGCCATGGCCCACTTTACCGCCCTTGACTTGAAGGACCCTTCGCACAAGGTTGTTGAGTTTTACACCAGCACCGGCAGGCCGGCAGGCGCCTGGGGACGCGGCGGTATGGTTCGCGGACCCAGGGGCATCTACGCCGCAAATGCCGACGGTCCTTACGATCCCGCCTCGGGCAAATTCGGCCATTCCGTAATGGCATTGTCTCTGAAGGACCTTCGTCTGCTCGACAGCTTTACTCCCGCAAACTGGAAGTATCTTGAGGAGAAGGACCTCGACCTGGGTTCCACCAGCCCTTCCATCTTTCCATTCCAGAAGTGGACCCTGGTGGCTATCGCGGGTAAGGAATCCGTGGTCTATCTCCTCGACGCCGCTAATCTCGGAGGCTCCGACCACATGACTCCCCTGTATCGCTCGCCGCGCTGGGGCAATGACGGAGCCATGCATGATGACTTTGGCGTCTGGGGATCGATGGCAGCCTGGCAGGACGCGCAAGGTAAAACCTGGTTGTTGATGCCCATGTCGGGCCCGCCCTCCAAGGACGCTCCCAAATTCAAATACACCTATGGTCCCGCGGATGGCGGCAGCATCATGGCCTTTGAAGTCCAGCTCGACCCCGCCACGAAATTGCCCACCATGGTTCCTCAGTGGATATCCCGCGATATGCACGCGCCGGATCCTCCGGTGGTGGCAAACGGGGTGGTCTACGTACTTCAGACCGGAAAGAACACCCTCGAGGCCCGCGTCAAAGGCAAGGTTGGAAGCCGCCCGGCCACCAATGCCGTGCTCTTTGCCCTCGACGCGGAAACTGGCAGGCAATTGTTTTCCAGCGAGAAGCTGATAGAGAGCTGGGCTCACTTCAGCGAGCCGGTCATCGTGGGCGGCAAAATCTTTGTCTCTACCTGGGATGGAAGCGTCTATTCATTCGGTCTTAAAAAATAAGGACAATAAGGACAAAGCTCCGGTTGCTCTTGGGTGATCTCTGTTCGGCCACTTTGCGGTATTCCCCGTAAGTGGTATTGCGCTCGGAAATACTCCCAGACTAAAGTTCGACCGCTCTATAAGGGGCCAGTAAGCAAAGGAGCTAGTAGCAGTTCAGAACTCCTGGGCAAAGCATACGTTGATATGCCTGGTGCCTCAAAAGCTTGGTTTTAGTTCTGACGCCACTATATCTCCCAAAATAATGAGGGTGTACATGCCGATCAATTCTTGTAAATACTCCATCAGGAGCGCTTCGATCCTGAGATTCGCCGTGCTATTTCTTTGTGCGGCATTGCTGGTACCGTCTCTTTTCAGTCAGACATCCTCAACCGGCGCCTTGACGGGCACTTTGAAAGACTCGTCCGGTGCTGTGGTACCGAATGCCACTGTCACAGTCACAAATAATGGCACCTCCCAGGTGCGCACGGCAAAGACGGAATCCGATGGAACTTACAGGTTTGGTTTGCTGCCGCCCGGCGAATACAAGGTGAGGAGTGAAGCCACGGGCTTCCGTACGCTGGAAGTGCCGTCGGTGTCGATTGTCGTAACCGAGACGGCGGTGCTCAATCAAACTCTCTCTGTCGGCGGAGAGGCGCAGCAGGTTGAGGTGAGTGCGGATACCGAAGCGGTGCAGACCGCCAGCTCCACGGTGGGAACGGTGGTGAACTCCAAATCCATCACGGCTTTGCCGCTCACCTCGCGTAATTACACCACCATTCTGGGGCTTTCCTCCGGAGCCAACGCCGGGGTGTACAACGCCGCGAATATGGGCAAGGGATCGCAGGAGATTGCGGTCAACGGCTCCACAACCTCGCAGAACAATTACTCTATGGACGGCGCGGCTATCGTCAACATCAGCGCCCGCGGACTCACCGGCGACTTTGGGGCCAATCCCGGCATCGCTGTTGTAAATCCCGATTCAATTGAGGAGTTCAAGATTCAGACCTCGCTCTTCGACGCCGGCTACGGACGCAATCCCGGAGCCAACGTCAACGTCGTCACCAAGTCAGGCACCAATCAGTACCACGGCGCGGCTTTTGAGTTCTTCCGCAACACCGCGCTCAATGCCAATGATTACTTCCGCAAGCTCAATCCCGCTCCCAATAACTCCCGGCAGGTACTGAACCAGAACCAGTTCGGTGGAACCTTCGGCGGTCCCGTCAAGAAGGACAAGCTGTTTTTCTTTGCCTCCTTCCAGGAGACGAAGCAGAAGAATGGATTCTCCCAGGCGGGATATTCCACACCCATCCTGGTCGGAATTCCGCAGGGCGACCGATCCAACACCGCCGCCTTCCGCACGGCGCTGGGCGCGGCATTCTGCCCGACCGGAACCGCCATTGCCGCGGGAAGCAATGGCCGTACTTCCATTGGAGGCACGCAGGTTGCATGCAACGGCTCCAACATCAACCCCGTCGCTATCAACATGCTTCAGTTGAAGAACGCGGATGGCAGCTACTTCATTCCCAGCTCCAGCACGGGAAAGAATGAGAACGTTACCTTCAGTCTCCCTGCCACCTACCGCGAACATCAGGCCGTCGGCAACTTCGATTATCTGGTCAACTCTGCCAACACCATTACCGGCCGGTGGTTTTATGCCAACCAGCTTACCAACGCTTCCATGGGGTGCGGCGCGACTGCTTCGGCCGTAACGCAGTGTCTGCCGGGCGGTCCCGGCACTATTAACTTCCCAACCCAATATGTGGTGGGTAAGCTGACCTCAATCCTCAACAGTCATGTGGTCAACGAAGCGCGGGTTTCACTGCAAAGCAGTTGGAATCTGTTGTCGAATGACATTCCCTTTACCAATGCTCAGATTGGAACAAAGCCGCTCGTTCCACAGGACGATGTTCTGAACAACACCACCATCACCGGTTTTATGCAGTGGGGCGGACAAACCTCCCTGGGAACGACCAAGCACGTTACCCAATGGGAGGTGTCGGACCAGATCTCCTGGTCGCACGGCAAGCACACCACTCGAGCAGGCTTTGAATTCGAGCGCGACCGGGGCAATGTCCACACCAAGGGCGCAAACGTCGGCGCCATGACCTTCCAGACCTTCCAGGACTTTCTCCTAGGAATGGCGGGCTGTCCTTCGAATCTCAGCGCCGCGGCTTGTACGGCCACCCAGGCAAGCAGCACCAGCGCCCCTCTGGCCGGCCAGACCAACGGCACGTTTTCCAGCAACATCTCCAATACCGGCAGGGCCACGGCGATTACCGTTCCCGGCGGCTACGCTCACGGCTTCCGGAACCCCGCAGCCAATGCTTTTTTGCAGGATGACTTCAAGGTCTCCGGCAACCTGACTCTCAACCTCGGTATCCGCTGGGAGTATTTCGGAAATGTCACCGACGTGAAAGGTGACAACACGAACATTTGGCCGAGCCTCATCAATACGGTGCCAGTGCCCGGACCAACTCCGGCCACCGGTACGCTTGCAGGCTTTGTAGTTCCATCGAACTTCAACTTCTCCGCCTATCCCGCGCCGCCGGTCGGCGGCCTTTTCCAGAGCAATCACGAAATTTCCACCCAGAAAAGCCCGTCGATCAAAAACTTTGCTCCTCGTATCGGCTTTGCCTGGAAGCCCCTGTCCAGCGATCGCTTTGTCGTGCGCGGCGGAGCGGGTTATTTCTATGACCGCGTGGGCGGCCTGATCACCAACAGCGGCCCCCAAGCCGAGATTCCTTACTCGGTCGTGGTCTCGAAATCCGGTACCGCCAATTACTTCTCAACTCTTGCCCAGCCCTATGATCCCACCGCCTCCCTGGGGTGGAC
>DASZRZ010000255.1:0-2721 GCA_035548935.1 Terriglobales bacterium | reverse complement strand
CCGGAGCAGGCGGGGATCGGAGTCGCCCAGATCGCGGCCCGTATAGGGATCGAACAACCTTTCCTTCTTTTTCCCGCCTGCCTTCTCCAGCACGATCTCCACTGGACGCGCCGGCCTGCTGCTCTGCAGGACCGAGGTCACTGCATATTCCGGATAAAGTTTCGCCGCGGCCTGAGTCAACTCCAGCTGGCTCATCCGTTTCCCCTGTGTTGAGGGCACGCTCCGGGGCACCAGCCAGTTGGTAATCTCCCGCCGGGCCACAATCGCGCTGCCAGTCACGCTGAGCATCACGATGTACAAACCAAGGCCAATCCCAGTCCACAGGTGGATTTGAAACAGAGCCCGGCGCAACCACAATTTATGTGGCTGCCGTACCCATTGCATGCAGCTTCTGAGGATCAGGTGCACGAAATCATTCCCGGAAACGGAGTTTACTTCATATCCCGATCATAGCGTTCCACACCCCAGCGTTCCGCGCTCAACATACCGCTCAACGACGAGGAAATTCCTCATCGAGCACGCTGCATCTCCGCTTCAAACGCCTCAAAAGATCGCCAGCGGATTCAGCGGAGAGCCCGTTCCTCCCGGAATCACCATCGGTGCGGCGGTGACCAGGAACTCCCAACGGCGCAGACGGTTGGCGGTTTCGCTCAGGGCTTCCAGATCGCAGTTATCGAGGATCGGCAGCCCCATGGCGACCATCGCCAGTCTGTGAATGGGGGTGGAAACATCCTCGACCAATGAGGGCTGGGCATCGCTCATGGCGTCGCTGCCAAGCACCGCAATGTCACGCTGCTTGAGCCAGCGGGCGCAGGTGGCAAACATTCCGGGAGAGGTCCCGGAAGAGATCGGGCCTTTCTCCGCCCGGCGTCCCCAGCGGCCCACGCGGACCAGAAGCATGTCGCCTGCGCCAGCCTTTACCCCGGCCTTCTTTTCCCATGCGTCGAGGTCCTCCGGATAGATAACAGCTCCCGGCTCCAGATAAGGCAGTCCCTTCAGCCGTGGAATATCCATAAGGATGCCGCGAGTGATAATTCCATTCTGAAATGCGGCAATATCGAGCTGGGACGTTCCATCGGCGCTAACAATGCCGGGCGGATTGCCGTTGTATCCCTGATCGTCATAGAACATGTGAGAGAAGGCATCCATGTGGGTGTAGTAATAGCCGTGGTAATACATGCTGTAGGATTCGGCGGCCGAGCCCATCCCCTTCTGGCTGGCCTTGGGCAGAGTCATGGTGCGGATGAGCGGGCGTTCGTTGTCGAGAGACTTCTCCACGCTCTGCGCGTGAGCCAGCGAAACAACCGTGGCTTCGCGGGCCAGCGATAGCGCATGTTTGCGCCTGGCCTGAGTTATCAGATTCACCGTGCCCAGCTGGTCGTGTTTGCCCCAGCGTCCCCAGTTGGAAAGCTCTTTCATCATCTGGTCGATATCGGCCTTCACCAGTTTGGGGGCTGCGGCGGGAGCCGCCGCTGCGGGTTCCTGCACGGCTGCCGCGAGGAGTTTCTCGCGCAGTGCAAGTACGCTCAATCCTCCGAGAGTGGTGGCAAGCAGGCTGCGCCGTGAAATAAGAGCACTGTCAGACATTCCGGTTTACCTCCTATGACTTCAGCGGGGCTTTAATAAAACAAATCGACAATAAGACAAATCGACAATAGGACAAATCGATAACAGGACGAATCCCGAAGGAGTATACCGGGGGTTGACAGCATTCAAGCGCACAGTATGATCGTGCGGACGTTTTTCAAATCACACGAGGTAATCCACGAGATGAAGAAGTTTGTTTTGACCTTCACGGCACTTCTGGGGATCGCGCCGTTTCTGGCTGCCAAGGACCTGGCCGAGGTGGTCCACATCCCTCACGATAAGGTACAGGCGGCTCTCGACAATAAAGCTGATATCTACCTGCTCAAAGCCGACAACGTAATCGTCGAGGGAAATTACAGGAACAAGGCTGGCGGGCCCGAGGTACATACCATGCTCACGGATACCTTTTTAATCATGGAAGGCTCCGCGACCCTTCTTGCCGGGGGCACGCTTGAGGGCGGCAAACCAATAGCACCGGGACAGATTCGCGGCGGAAAGATCGTGGGCGGAACCAACTACCATCTGGAAAAAGGCGACTCCATTGTGATTCCGGCGGGTATTCCCCATCAGTTCTCGGAAGTGCCGACGGTGGTGAAGTACTACACGGTCAAGGTAATCAAGCAGCAGTAACAGTTACCCGCCAGAAATCCGTCCGTTAAACAACGGATCGAAAGTGAATGTCAGGCAGGATCATTCGCCGTTTCGCAACGAATGATCCTGCTTTCCTGCCTGGTTCTCCTGCCTGGGATCAACTTCATCCATTGAACTATTCCATGACCCGCGTTGAGCCCGCCCTCCGCGTTTAATGTGTTTTTACCCATGATGTACCATGGGGTCCTCGGCCAGCGCGGATGACCATGATGCTTTTTCCCCTCATTGCGGGCAGTTTACTGATCGTCGTAGTACTGTGGGAGGCCTTCGAAACCGTCATTCTTCCCCGCACGGTCAAGCGCCGGTTCCGCTTAACGAAAATGTTCTACCGCGCCACATGGGTTCCGTGGTCCCGGCTGGCCCATGTTGCCCGGGGCAAGCGGCGCGAAACCATGTTGAGCTACTACGGACCGCTTTCCCTTCCCCTGCTGCTGATCCTGTGGGCAATGGGACTGATCTTCGGTTTCGCTCTGGTTCAATGGT
>DASZRZ010000254.1:0-5310 GCA_035548935.1 Terriglobales bacterium | reverse complement strand
GCGAAGGAGGCCACGACCTCTCCCTGGTCGTCGTAAAGCTCGGTGATGGAGCTGGGCTGGTAGGTTTCCAGCTGCTCGACCTGGGGCAGATCGGTGGAGTAGACAAAGAGCAGTCCAGCGAAGGCTCCGATCAAGGCGGAGGCGAGCGCCATCAGGCCGAAGGCTACGCGTCCGGCGAGCCTCTTTCCGCCGATCTGTAGCGGCGGCACCTTATCGTAAAGCGACTGCATATCGATGTGCCGAAACAGCGCCAGAAAAGGAGGTTAGACCTTTTGCTTCTTCAGAACCTCAATGGCGCGGTGGAGCTGGTCGTCCGGCTGAGGGCCACGCGGGGCCTGCTGGGCCTCGGGTGGCTGTCCGTCTTCATCGTCGGGCATGGCGAACTCGTCGGCTTTGCCGGCAACCACGATGTTGGGGGTGACGGCGGTATCCTGAATCGCCTTGCCGTTGGGGCTGTAGTACTTGGCGATGGAGAGCAGCAAGGCGGAGCCATCGGGAATCTCAATCAGCTTCTGCACGGAGCCCACGCCGTAGGTTTTTTCTCCGAGAACGTCGCCACGGGCATTTTCCAGAATGGCGGCAGCGGCGATTTCAGCGGCTCCGGCGGTGCCACGATTCACCAGCACTACCAGCGGAAGCTTGGTAATGGCTTTCTGCGGCTCGGCGTTGAAGGTCTCTTTGGCATAACGCTGGCCCTGCAGGTATGTGATGGTGCCGTGGTCGAGGAACAGGTTCGCGGTGGCGATGCCTTCGGATTCCTCTCCGATGGAAACCTCGCGCAGGTCGAGGATGAGCTTTTTGGCTCCGCTGGATTGAAGAGACTTGATTTTAGCGGCTGCTTCCCCGGATTTGCCCTTGGTGAGCGCGTCGATTTTGACGTAACCGATACCGTCTTCCAGCATGCGGTCGGAGACCGCCGGAATCTTAACGACATCGCGTACTACGGTGATTCTGGTCGGCTCGGGGCGGCGGGGGCGCACGACCGAGATATTCAGCTTGGAGCCGGGCTCGCCGCCGAGCATGGAAGTGACCTCGGCCAGAGACATCTCGCGGGTGCTTTTGCCCTCGATGGCTTCCACGATGTCGCCATTCTGCAGGGTGGCTTTATCGGCCGGTCCCCCGGGGATAACGGAGATGACGGCAGCGTATCCAAAGCGTTTGGAGATGGTGCCGCCGATGTTGCCCTTCGTCTCACGGTGGCGGATCTTGTACTGCTTGTACTCGGAGGCGCTTAGATAACTGGAGTTGGCGTCGAGAGCTTCGAGCAATCCATGGAGCGCGCCGTTGGTGACGGCGGAGATATTGGGGTCCTCAACATACTCGCTGCGGATGCGCGACAGAACCTCGGTATAGACACCGAGCTGACGGTAGGAGTCGTCGTTGCCGGGTGCGGCGCTCACGCCCAGCCCGCCGCTGATGGTCAACAGCACGATGGCAACCGATATGGTCAGGACAACAGCTTTCAATCGCTTCGACATGGGTGGCTGAATCCCTCTCCGCCGGGAAGTACTCGCTCCGGACCTGCCGGGATAAAAGGGCAGGGAATGAACATTATATATCCGTTTGATGTCAGGCCCCGCTGCCAGGGCGCACGAAAAGAGCATGCACCGAAGTTTGGGCGAAAGCAAGATTAGGGCTTGCAAAAAGCAGGCAGGGTTTGCAGAAGAAAGCCCGCCTTGCCACAAGGGAATGGACCCCATGGCCGGACAGGGAGCAGCACAGGGATCGGCAGGGATAGACATTGAAGCCTATGCGCCGCATGGTTAGACTTAATCCATGCACGACCACGCCCACGGGACGCCGGCTGGGGCTCCGCGAACCCTGCGGTTCTCCATGCTGGCGACGATCGCATACATTGCCCTGCTGATCGTGGCGGGGATTCGTTCCCACAGTCTGGCGCTGCTGTCGGAGGCGGGGCACAACGTCAGCGACTTCTTTGCTCTGCTGCTATCGTCCGTGGCCATGTACTGGCAATCGCGGCCACCCAATTCCACCAAAACTTACGGATACCATCGTGCGGGCGTTCTGGCGGCGTTCATCAACTCCATCACACTGTTGGGTCTGTGCGCCTATCTCTTCTATGAGGCGGCGCACCGCCTGTATGAACCGGTGGAGGTGCATCCCCGGACGATGATCTGGGTGGCGGCGGCGGGAGTGGTAATGAACGGGTGCATAGCCGCCATGCTCTATCGCGGGCGGCGGGACCTGAACCTGCGCAGCGCATTCCTGCACGAGGTAGGGGACACGCTTTCAACCGCGGCGGTAATCCTTGGTGGATGGGCCATTCTGTGGACGGGGCAGAAGTGGATCGACCCGGCGCTTTCCATCGCCATCGCGCTGCTGATCCTGGTGTCTTCGTATGGGATTATCCGGGACACGCTGAATATCCTGCTCGAGGGAAGTCCCAAGGGGCTCGATCTCGATTTGCTGACGAAGGAAATCACGGCCATGGACGGCGTGAACGATGTGCACGATCTGCATGTTTGGTCGATCGGCAGCGATGCGCATGCGCTCTCGTGCCACATCGGCATTGCGGATATTCCGCCCTCGGAGAGTGAAGTGATTTTGCGGCGGGTGCAGCAGCGGCTGCGCGATGGATTTCATATTCAACACACCACCATCCAGTTCGAGCATGCAGTGTGTGAAGTTGCCCACGGTTGCGTGGTGATTCCCGGTCCGGAAGAGCACAGCGGGCACGTACACTAGGCCGCCCGCGCACAGGCCGGGCAGTTCCATCCCGACTTCCAGGCGGAAATTCAGTTTCCGGACTGCACTGCTATACGGACTTCAAAGCAGCGCGCAGTTTTTCCCAGGTAGTTTCCAAATCTTCAGGAACAATGCGGGTTTCCGCCACAGTGGTGATGAAGCTGGCGTCGCCAAACCAGCGGGGAAGTCCATGCATGTGGATGTGGGAGGCGATTCCGGCTCCGGCGGCGCGTCCCAGGTTCATTCCGAAGTTGATGCCTTCGGGCGAATAGGCCTGGCGCAGGGCGCTCTCCATGCGCTGCATCAGGGACATCATCTCCTGGGCCGCCTCGGGGGCGAGGTCCTGCAGGCGGTCGACGTGGGCGCGAGGCGCAATCATGACGTGTCCCGAGGTGTAGGGATAGGCGTTGAGCATGATGAGGCAGTGTTGGCCGCGATGCAGGACGAGAGCCTGGCGGTCGTCGCTGGCGGCCCATGTATTGCAGAAGAGGCAGCCCTCGACCTTGTTGGCGGCGGAGACGTAGCGGTAGCGCCACGGGGTCCAGAGATAGTCCATGGGGGAAGAGGGTAGCAGTTAGGGTTGGGAAATTCACCGCATTCCGGGCCGGGATGCTATGGCTTAGTCCCTGATATGCCGCTGCTGACACCGCTCGAAGTTGACAGGAATCAGGAATATCGTGAGTTTTGGGAATGGTGCTGATAATCCGGCATTAATATTGGGCCAGGGTTTGACACTTTTCGCGGGTGGTTGCTATAGTCAGAAGGTTCCGGTGTGCTCTCCACTCACTCTGGAATAAGACTGCTGGATTGACCGAGCCCGTTAAGCGGGCAAAAACACACCCGACGACCCACGCCAGCAGTTTGCAGTAAGCATCGTGGTCCCCATGCGCAGCTCCAATTGCTATGGGTGGACGAGATAATGGTTTTTGAAGAACGTAACAGTAACGAGTCACCTACCTACACGCAGCTTGCGGAGCCAACAGCCGGGAGTATTTCCGGGGTGGATGGGCCGGTGCAGGCAGCATCAGCAAGCGCGGCAGCACAGGCAGTATCCAATTCAGAGTCAAATTCAAAATCAACCGGGCCGTACCCAGCCTCAGCAGCTCCTGGTAAGCCGGAGCCGAGCGCCGCTGAAAATCCCCAACGGCTCGGACCGGGTCCGATGATTAACGAAAAGGAAATGACAGAAGATTTCGCCAGCGCTTTAGAAACATTCACCGCCGAACAGGCAGCCGCCGAGGCAGTGGACGCCGAAGAGCGCGTTATTAAGGGCATCGTGGTGAAAGTTACTGCCACGCATGTCGTGGTTGATGTTGGGTATAAGTCCGAAGGACTGGTGCCGATCGCCGAAGCGCAGGACCACACGGGCGCCGTGAAGTTCAAGCCCGGCGACGAGATCGAAGTAATGGTGGTGCGGGGGGAGACCGAAGAGGGCTCCACCAAGCTTTCGCACCAGAGAGCGCAGAGGCTGCGCGCGTGGGACGAGATCGAGGCCGCCTATAACGACAAGCGGGCGGTGAAGGCCATCGCGGTCGAACGCATCAAGGGCGGACTGACCGTGGACATCATGGGAGCCCGTGCATTTCTTCCGGGATCGCAGCTCGACCTGCGGCCGGTGAGAAACCTTGACGCCTATAAGGGCGAAGAGATTGAAGTCCGCATTATCAAGCTGAACAAGAAGCGCGGAAACATCGTGGTTTCGCGCAAGCAGATGCTGGAAGAAGAGGTCTCCGGCAAGCGCGACAAGACGCTGGAGCAACTGCACGAGGGCGCCATTCTTACGGGCACGGTGAAGAACCTGACCGAGTACGGCGCGTTCGTTGACCTGGGCGGAATCGACGGCCTGCTGCATATTACGGATATGTCGTGGGGGCGGTTGACCCACCCGCGCGACCTTGTGCAGGTCGGCGATCAAATCCAGGTGAAGGTGCTCAAGTTCGATCGCGAGAAGCAGCGGGTTTCGCTGGGCTTCAAACAGTTGACGCCCGATCCGTGGCTGGATGCGGCGGAGCGCTATCCCATCGGCGCGCATGTAAAGGGCCGGGTCATCAGCCTGACCGACTACGGCGCGTTCATTGAGCTGGAACAGGGAATTGAAGGACTGGTCCACGTAAGCGAGATGACGTGGTCGAAGCGGATGAAGCATCCCTCCAAGATGCTGGGGGTTCAGCAGGAAGTTGAAGCAGTGGTGCTGAACGTGAATCCCGGTGAGCGGAGAATTTCCCTGGGATTGAAACAGTTGCTCGACAATCCGTGGGAGTCGCTGGTGGAGAAGTTCCCCATTGGCGCGGTGGTAGAAGGCAAGGTCCGTAATCTGACCGACTTTGGAGCCTTCATCGAGATTGAAGAGGGCATCGACGGCTTGGTGCACGTAAGCAATCTGAGCTGGACGAAGCGCGTGAAGCATCCTTCCGAAGTGCTGAAAAAGGGAGATAAGGTTCGCGCCGCAGTGCTGGCGATTGAGCCCGAGCACCGCAGGCTGTCGCTGGGAATCAAGCAGCTTGAACCCGATATCTGGGAGACCTTCTTCCAGCAGCACCGTGTGGGCGATGTGGTGCACGGCAAGGTGCTTCGCAATGCAACCTTCGGAGCATTCGTTGAGGT
>DASZRZ010000253.1:0-5478 GCA_035548935.1 Terriglobales bacterium | reverse complement strand
CTCGGATTTGTCTTCCAGCAGTTTCATCTGATCCCGTATCTCACCGCGCTTGAGAACTTGATGCTCTCGCAATACTTCCACAGTATGACGGACGAAAAAGAGGCGCTGGCCGCGCTGGAGCGCGTGGGCTTGAAGGATCGCGCCACTCATCTTCCGGCTCATCTTTCCGGCGGCGAGCAGCAAAGAGTGTGCATTGCCCGGGCCTTGATCAACGATCCCAAAATTATTCTCGCGGATGAACCCACCGGCAACCTGGACGCGGAGAATCAGGCCATTGTGCTGCGTCTGTTGCGGGAGCTGCATCAGCAGGGGCGGACTATTGTCATGGTGACTCACGATCCCGTGGTGGCCCAGATGGCCGACCGCCGGATTGAGCTGCGCCACGGGCGCATCGCGTCGATGGACGTGCTCGCCATCAGCGACGAAGAGCAGTTTGACGAGGTGCTGGAAGAGATGTGGGTGATTGAGGAGCACGGCGAGACTGCCGAGCTGGGCCGCATCGAGGTGGAGGGAGCCTTACCGATGCCGCTTGCCATTGAGCAGATGACGGAGCGTGGCTTACTCACCGTGCTTCCGCATCCTCCGGTTACCCATGACCACCAGGCGGTTGTGAACCCCTGTCACGATACGCTGAAGTCATCCCACTCCCTGCCGGCAGACGGAGACTTCGTGATCCAGTTCACCGCAACCGGACGCAGGCAGGCGGCGGATATTATCCGGCGGCACCGGCTGGCGGAGCGCCTGTTTACCGAGAGCCTGGGTATGCAGAACGAGGAGGAGATCGAGCAGCAGGCCTGTAAGTTCGAACACATCCTCTCGCCCGGCGCGACGGAACGGATATGCACCTTCCTGGGCCATCCCAAGACGTGTCCGCATGGGGCTCCCATTCCCCCCGGAAGTTGCTGTCCGGCAGCGGGAGAACAGGTGCGGAAACTTGTGGAAGAAGCGGTCAGCACAAAAGGTGCCCAGCGCGGGTAGTAGCGGGATAAACTCCCGGCGATCCGCGGCGATGTTTGTATGCAGCAAAAAAGGAGAGGCCGTTTCTTCTCTCCTTCCTGCCAATATCGCTATTTCCAGTAAAGCTGTTTTTAGTAAAGCCGGAAATTCACTTCCACGTTAATCTGCACCGCCACCGGACTTCCATTGAGCTTTGCGGGATCGAAGCGCCAGTTGCGAACCGCCTCAATGGCCTTCTGATCCAGTCCCATGCCAAGGGTACGGGCCACCTTCACCTGGTTGGGCCGGCCATCGGGGCCAACGATAAGCCACAGAACGACGGTCCCCTGGTACTTGGCCCTGCGAGCCTCCTCTGAGTATTCGGGGTCAGGAGTAAAAAGCGCTCTCGGCGCGGAGACTCCGCCCCCAACGCGAAAGACCCCTCCTCCGGTGCCACCACCGCTGCCGGGGCCAACTCCCGGACCGGAACCGGAGCCAACCCCTCCCCCGGAACCTGATCCGATTCCTCCGCCGGAACCTATGCCGTTCGAAGGCGGGCCAGAGGGGATAACCGACTTGGGGTCTCCAAGGTTCGGAAGGTTGTTATTCGCAAGCTGCACCGTGGGCGGAATAACAACAGTCGGCTCCATGGGGAGCTTCGGGTTGGGATTCCGGATCACCATCTGCGGCGGGGTGAACTGCTCCATGCTCTGCTTGGGCAGTTTTCCCTTGGGAGCCTGGAGCTTGTCGCGGTCGCCACCGCCTCCACCACCGCCGCTGGGAGCCTGTATAGCCTTTGCCGGCATCGGCATATACACGCTCACATCGGGGGCGATCAACTCAACGTGATCCTTGGGTTTAACGGCGCTGGTCAGGCGGTTTCCATAGATGGAAAACCAGATAATCGCGGCCACCGCAAAGATATGCACCGTCGTCGAACCCAGCACTCCACGCTTCTTGTAGTCGTAATCGCCCCAGATATTCTTCACGTGCACGGGACGCGAGGTGAGATGCAACGGAGGAAGCTTTTCCGGGTGCATCCGCTCATGAATCTGCTGCCGCAGGGATTTCCAAAGCGACTGGTCAAACTTGTCTTGCGAGAGCAGAAGATTAATCTCCTGCCCTTTCATGACTGGAGCGGATGGTTCCACCGGTCGCACCTGATTTGGAGGAGTGAGTAGCGAATTCGCCATTTTCATCGTCCCAAGGACACGGCCTGACCGGGCCGTGATTCGACTGCCGCAGCCTGCGCTGAGACAAAAGCTGAGCCTGCGGGTATAAATGCCGTTGAAGTTAAGTACATGAACTGCGAGTCTGTGCCCCTGCGCCCGCCTTTACCCCTGCGGATTAAGATGCCTCTGTCGCAACGGGTGTGCTGGCTCATATTCAACAATCGGCGCCGGGCGCTCCGTTTTGAATTTAGTCCGCAACGAAAAGTCAGGAGCGAACCTTGCTTACTGAGATGCGGGTTTTCCCTCCGGCGGCGGCGGATTCTGCACTGGGTTTGCATCAACACTCTTTTTGACGTGCCCCGGGGAAGAACGCCAACGGAAAAAACTGCGATCCCGAACGATGCCGTCGGTTCGTGCCCGCGATGGACGGCCCCCGAAACGCTGGCTACAATGAACGAAACCCATAAACGCGGAGAAAGTAGTGCCCCTGGAACTTAAGGCAACGCTGAACCTTCCCAAGACCGACTTCCCCATGAAGGCGAACCTGCCGGAGAAAGAGCCAAAGATGCTGGCTCACTGGGAGGCGATCGGAATTTACGACCGTATCCGCGAAGTGCGAGCGGGCGCTCCTTTGTACGTTCTGCACGACGGCCCCCCTTATGCCAATGGTCCCATTCATTTGGGCCACGCCCTGAATAAGTCCTTGAAAGATTTCGTGGTTAAGTCGAAGACCATGTCGGGCTTCGATTCGCCTTATGTGCCGGGGTGGGATTGCCACGGACTTCCCATCGAGATCAAGGTGGATGAGGCCCTGGGCGGGAAAAAGCTCTCCATGGACCCGCTGGAGGTGCGCCGCGCCTGCCGTGAATATGCCGCCAGGTATCTGGACCTGCAAAGAGAGCAATTCAAGCGCATGGGGGTGTTCGGACGGTTCGAACGGCCTTATTCCACCATGACCCCACAGTACGAATCCGTAGTGGTGGAGACTCTCTTCCGCTTTTTCGAGCAGGATGCCGTATACAAGGGTTTGCGCCCCGTCTATTGGTGCCTGCACGATAAAACCGCACTGGCCGAGGCAGAGGTGGAATATGCCAACCGCGTCAGTCCGAGCATATGGGTCAGGTATGCCCTGTCGAGCGATCCCTCTGGCATTGACGAGCGGCTGACGGGCAAGCGGGTGGCAACCATCATTTGGACGACGACCCCTTGGACGCTTCCGGCCTCCATGGCTGTGGCCTTTAATCCGCAGGAAGAGTATCTGGCGATTGAGTCCGGCGGACAGGTTTACCTGATGGCGGAAAAGCTGGCCGGGGTCACAGCAGCCCGGTGTGGTGTGGGCGGCGAGGTGGTTGCGCGCTTCCCCGGGCGCAACCTGGAAAATGCGGTCTTCGCTCATCCCTTTCTCGACCGCCGGATTCTTGGCGTGCTGGCGGACTACGTCACCATGGATCAGGGGACCGGAGCGGTCCACACGGCGCCTTCCCATGGAGCGGACGACTTCCGCACCGGACTGAAGTACAAGCTCGACCTGGTGTGCAACGTGGACGAGCAAGGCCGTATGCGCAATGGCCTGCCGCAGTATGAAGGCAAGACGGTTTTCGAAGCCAATCCGGCGATCATCGAACTGCTGGAATTGCGCGGCGTACTGCTCGCCAAGGACAAGATCGAGCACTCCTACCCGCACTGTTGGCGATGTCACAATCCGGTGATCTTCCGCGCGACCGAGCAGTGGTTTATTTCCATGGAAGCGCTCATGAAGAGCAAGGGTACGACCACCGGGACACTCCGGGCGAAGGCGCTGGAAGAGATCCAGCAAACCAAGTGGGATCCGGCGTGGGGCGAGGAGCGCATTTCCAACATGATTGCCACTCGTCCGGATTGGTGCATCTCGCGTCAGCGTGTGTGGGGGGTGCCCATTGCGGTCTTTTTCTGCACCCAGTGCAATCAGTTGCTGCAAACGCCGGAGGTCTTCGAAGCGGTAAAGAACCTGTTCGCCCGCGAAGGCGCCGACTCCTGGTACTCGCACACGGTGGAGGAGATTCTCCCCAAGGGCACACATTGCGCAAAATGCCAGTCCACGGACTTCCGCAAGGAAATGGACATCATCGATGTCTGGTTCGAGTCGGGATCGAGTTCAATGGCGGTAATGACCGAGCCCAATTTGCCCTGGCCGGCGGACATGTATCTCGAAGGCGGCGATCAGTACCGCGGATGGTTTCACTCTTCCCTGCTCTGCGCGGTGGGTGCGCGGGGATCGCGCTCCTACAGGGAGGTTCTGACGAATGGCTGGACGCTCGACGAGCAGGGGCGCGCGATGTCCAAATCGCTGGGCAATGTAGTCGATCCTGTGGATATTGCAAACCGGCTGGGTGCGGAGATCGTGCGGCTGTGGGTGGCTTCCGTGGACTTCCGGGAGGATGTTCACGCCAGCGAAAACCTCATGAAGAGGGTGGCCGAAACCTACCGCAAGATTCGCAACACCTTCCGGGGCATGCTGCAAAACCTTTATGACTTCGATCCCGCTGGCGATGCGCTTCCTTTTGAGCAGATGGAGCCGCTGGACCAATACATGTTGCTGCGCACGGCGGAGTTTGCGCGGCAGGTGCAGCAGTGGTACGCGGAGTATCAGTTCCACAGGGTGTACCAGATAGTAAACCAGTTTTGCGTTGTGGATTTAAGCGCCCTCTACCTCGACGTGCTGCGCGACCGGCTTTACACCTTCGCGCCCCGGTCGAAGGGGCGGCGCTCCGGACAAACCGCACTGTGGAGAATCTCCGAGGCGCTGGTGAGACTCCTGGCGCCGGTGCTCACTTTTACCTCCGACGAGATATGGCAGCACCTGCCCACGGTATCCGGGCGCCTGGAGAGCGTTCACCTTGCATTGTTCCCCAAAGACGCCGAACTTACGGGGAACGCATCTCCTGAGGAGCTAAAAGCTCTCAGCGCGGACTGGGAGACCCTGATGGCGGTGCGCGACGACGTTTTGAAGGCCATTGAGTCCGCCAAGCAGGACAAGCTCATTGTGGATCGGGCCGAAGCCGAGGTCACAATCAGTGCCTTGGAGCCCGTATCCCTGCTGCTGGAGAAGTACATAGCCGAGTTGCGGCCCCTGTTTTTGGTGTCTTTGGTGCGGCTCGAGCGTGCGGAGTCCGGCAATGGAAGCGGTGCAATCCGCGTTACAATTGGCAAAGCACAGGGAGAGAAGTGCGAGCGGTGCTGGAACTATTCCGTACACGTGGGCGAGAACGCGGAGTATCCCACGGTCTGCGAGCGCTGTAGTCCGGCGCTGCGGGAGATAGGGTCTGAAGCTCATGTCCAGTAACGGACCACATGCCATGAGGAAGTATCACTTCCTGATCGCGGTGGGGGT
>DASZRZ010000252.1:0-1825 GCA_035548935.1 Terriglobales bacterium | reverse complement strand
CCGGAAACGTCCTGCCGGAGCCCACGGGCTCCGGAGTCGCTGATGGTGAGTACGCTTGCGGTGAACGTTGGCATATTCGAAGTCTTTAAGTTACAACAGCAGATTACAACAGTGGATTACAGCGGCCATCGGTAACGCAGTTAAGGCAGAGGGCGCGGGTTATCGAAACGCATCTTTCACCTGAGGCTGCAGCAGGTACCAGATTACGGCCACCCGCGCGATGATCTGCAGTCCGCTGGCTGCCAGTCCACCGGGCCGCACATCGACAACCGCTGAGGACAGGCCCGGCACGGAAAGATAGACGCCGAGCGCGGACAGCAGGATTGTGAGGTGCCGTGACCACCGCGTCATACGCAGCAGTCCAGCGCCTGCGCGGGCATAGAGAAAGGCCACAATCAGAAACACGACGGGCCCATGGATTTCCAGCCCGCCGCCGAGCAGCGGCGCTCCCCGCGCCAGCGCCACCGCCCCGCGCCAGACAAGAACGGAAAAAGCCAGATTGAGCGCGGCCATGGACAGGCAGAGAGCGGCAATCCATGAGACACCGGATGGCCTCGATTTTGCGTCCTGCGAAGGCAGCGCACTTTGCAAGGTCGAACTATGCAAGATCAAATAGAAGCACCTCAGACCTTTCCGCTGCCTGAATGCCGACCTGCGGTTCTTCGCTGATGGCCGCGCCGTCGCCCTGCTGAAGGCTGTTGCCATTGACCGTCGCCGATCCCTTCGCGATCTGAATCCAGGCGTGACGTCCCGCGGCGAGAGGGTGGACCACTTTCTGTCCCGGATCGAGGACAGCCGCATACAAATAGACGTCCTGATGAATGCCGACGGCTCCATCCTTTCCATTCTCCGCGCTGGCATGCGCCGCGGGGGCGGCGATCAGGCGCAGATTCCCCTGCTTTTCCGCGGGAGGAAAGGACTTTTGTTCATAGCCAGGCTCCAGTCCTGTCTGCCCCGGGATGATCCATATCTGCAAAAAATGCACCGGTTCGGTGGCTGACGCGTTGGCCTCGCTATGCCGGATCCCCCTTCCAGCGGTCATCCGCTGACCATCGCCAGGGCGGATGATGGAGCCATTGCCGAGGCTGTCGCTGTGCTCAAGCGCTCCTTCGAGCACATAGGTGATGATCTCCATGTCGCGATGCCCGTGCATGGGAAAACCCGCACCCGGCGAGACCCGATCTTCGTTGATCACCCTAAGCGAACGGAAGTTGGTGAATTTGGGATCGTAGTAGGAGTCGAAGGAGAACGTGTGATACGTGTTCAGCCAGTCGTATTGGGCGTGTCCTCGCTCGGAGGAGCGTCGAACTGAAATCATTGTGGTATCCCTTCCGTGCTGTCAATCTTCCGTCCATTCGATTGCGACATGCCACGTTTGGATTCAGATTGCGAATGGGTGAGGCCGGCCAGGCGCAGCCGGAGCACGATATCCACCACATGATACGAGGCAAGCACCCGGCGGTGAACCGCAAGCGGGTAACAGGCAGACAAGCCCGGGCAGTGGAGGCTTACCGGGTTGTTAAGCCCCCCTGTTTTAAGTCTTGGAGGAACTCGTATCCTTCGTGGACCCTGAGGATGAAGATCCCGAGGATGTGGAGTCCGACGACGAGGAGCTGCCGGATTTTCCCGAGCCGCCGCCCTCACCCGAACTGGATTCCGAGGCCTTGGTGCTGGCGCCTTCTTTTGCTCCGCTTGCCGATGAGTTGGAGTCGCTGCCCTTCGAGCCTCCGCTGGGAGACTTGCCGGCATAATCCGTAACGTACCACCCGGTTCCCTTGAACTGAATGGAAGGAGCAGAGACCAACTGCGAAACCTTTTCTCCTCC
>DASZRZ010000251.1:0-4457 GCA_035548935.1 Terriglobales bacterium | reverse complement strand
ACTTGATGCTCGGATTATGCTTCGACAACACCTTCGTGATCGCCGCCGTCAACGTCGTCTTCCCGTGATCGATGTGCCCGATCGTCCCTACATTTACGTGCGGCTTTGTCCGCTCAAATTTTTCCTTCGCCATGTTCGCTCCGTATTGCCTTTGTCCCGAAGACTGAATGTTTCCAACGCAAGCACTTGCTCCGGGAGAACCCGGAAAAAACGCACTACCTCGCCGTGGTCTTGCCCTGCACCTTGGCGATAATCTCTTCCGAAACCGACCGCGGCACTTCCTCGTAACGCGCAAAGTGCATCGAGAAGGTTGCGCGCCCCTGGGTCAGCGTCCGCATCTGGGTCGCATATCCAAACATCTCGCTCAGCGGCACAATCGACTTGATCACCTGCGAACCGGCGCGGTGCTCCATGCCGTCGATGTGGCCGCGGCGGGAGTTCAGGTCACCGATGATCGCGCCCATGTACTCCTCAGGCACCACCACCTCAACCGACATCACCGGCTCCAGAAGCACAGGGCTGGACTTCCGCGCTGCCTCCTTGAAGGCCATCGATCCCGCGATCTTGAACGCCATTTCGCTGGAATCGACATCGTGGTAGCTGCCGTCGTACACAATGGCGCGCACATCCTCCACCGGATATCCCGCGAGAATGCCGCCCTCCATGGCCTCTTTAATGCCCTGATCGATTGGCTTGATGTATTCCTTGGGGATCGTGCCGCCGACCACATCGTTGACGAACTCGTATCCCTTGCCGGCCTCGTTGGGCTCCAGCTTGAGCTTGACGTGGCCGTACTGTCCGCGGCCGCCCGTCTGGCGGATAAACTTGCCCTCGGCCTGCGAGGCCTTGCGGATCGTCTCGCGATAGGCCACCTGGGGCTTGCCGACGTTCGCCTCCACCTTGTACTCGCGCATCATGCGATCAATGATGATCTCAAGGTGCAGCTCGCCCATTCCTGCAATGATCGTCTGGCCGCTGTCTTCATCGGTATGCACCCGGAAGGTCGGATCTTCCTGCGCCAGCTTGCTCAACGCCACGCCCATCTTTTCCTGATCGCCCTTGGTTTTGGGCTCCACGGCGACCGAGATCACAGGAGCGGGGAATTCGATGTTTTCGAGAACCACCGGCTTGTTGGGATCGCAAATCGTATCGCCGGTGGTGATGTTCTTCACGCCCACACAGGCGCAGATATCGCCCGCGTAAATCTCACTGATCTCTTCGCGCTTGTTGGCGTGCATCTTCAGCAGACGCCCAATACGCTCGGAGCGGCCCTTGCCCGGAATCAGCACGGCATCGCCCGTTTTGAGATGTCCCGAGTACAGGCGGATAAACGTCAGCTGCCCGACAAAGGAGTCGCTCATGATCTTGAACGCCAGCGCCGAGAGCGGCTCGCCGTCTTCCGCCTTGCGAATTACAACTTCACCATTGTCGGGGTTTTTTCCTTCCACCGGCGGAATGTCAACCGGGGAGGGCAGGAAGTCGATCACCGCATCCAGCAGGGGCTGCACGCCTTTGTTCTTAAACGACGTTCCGCAGATGACCGGAAACACCTTCAACGCGAGGGTTGCGGACCGCAAACCGCGCTTGATCTCTTCCACGCTGATGGTTTCGCCTTCCAGGAACTTGTGCAGCAGCTCGTCATCGTTCTCGGAAACGGTTTCCACCAGCTGGGCATGGAAGGCTTCCGCCTTCTTGATCAGGTTCTCGGGAATCTCCTCGACCACATACTCGGCACCCATGGTCTCGTCTTTCCAAAGAATCGCCTTCATCTGGATGAGGTCAATCACTCCCTTGAAGTTCGACTCCTGGCCGATGGGAATCTGAATGGCTACCGGACGCGCATTCAACCGCTTGCGGATGGTATCAACGGCATGCTCAAAATCGGCGCCCGTCTTGTCCATCTTGTTGATGAAACAAATCCGGGGAACACCATACTTGTCGGCCTGACGCCACACCGTCTCCGACTGCGGCTCCACACCATGAACCGCATCGAACACCGCGACCGCGCCGTCCAGAACACGCAGCGACCGCTCCACTTCAGCGGTAAAGTCCACGTGACCCGGAGTGTCAATAATGTTGATGCGGATGTCGCGCCAGGTACAGGTCGTGGCGGCGCTGGTAATAGTGATACCGCGCTCCTGCTCCATCCAGTCCATCGTGGCAGTGCCCTCGTGAACCTCGCCAATGCGGTGGGTCCGGCCGGTATAGAACAGAATGCGCTCGGTCGTAGTGGTCTTACCGGCATCAATGTGAGCCATGATGCCGATATTCCTGCAACGCGATAATGGAACCTGTCGAGGCAAAGCGTTCTCTCAATTCAGAAACGTAATGAAACTTGTGTATTCCTTCCGGCGCCGGATGCTCTCAACGCCGGACTTCGAACTTCGATCCATCAGGGGCCTACCAGCGATAATGCGCGAAGGCCTTGTTCGCCTCGGCCATGCGATGAATATCTTCCTTCTTCTTAATGGCCGCACCGCGATTATTCGCCGCATCCAGCAGCTCGCTGGTCAACTTCTCGGTCATGCCCTTTTCGCCGCGTCCCCGCGAATACGTCACCAGCCAGCGAATGGCCAGCGATGTGCGCCGGTCGGCATTCACTTCCACCGGAACCTGGTAGTTGGCGCCACCCACACGGCGGCTCTTCACTTCGAGCACCGGCTTGGCGTTTTCCACGGCTTTCTTGAAGAGCTTCATCGGCTCGTCGCCGCCCTTCTCCCCAACCTTCTTCAAAGCATCGTAAAAGATGCCTTCGGCGGTGCTCTTCTTCCCGTCCCACATCATCGAGTTGATGAACTTGGTGACGAGCGTGGAGCCATAAACCGGATCGGCCTCCACTCCCCGCTTGGCGATATGTCCTTTTCTTGGCATAACTCAATCGCTTTCAGCCGCGGCTTTTAGCCCTCAGCTTTACCTCTGGATTCCTTCATCGAGGCCTGCCGGCCCCGGTCATTCCCGTCCTACTTGGGGCGCTTGGCGCCGTATTTCGAACGGCCCTGCTTGCGGTTGGCCACGCCGGTAGCATCTAGCGTCCCGCGGATCACGTGATAGCGCACTCCCGGGAGATCCTTTACGCGGCCTCCGCGAATCAGCACGATCGAGTGCTCCTGCAGGTTATGTCCCACACCCGGAATATAGGTCGTAACTTCGATTCCGTTGGTCAGGCGCACGCGAGCCACCTTGCGAAGCGCCGAGTTCGGCTTCTTTGGCGTCTGAGTGTAAACACGGGTGCAAACGCCGCGCTTCTGAGGACACGCCTGCAACGCCGGACTCGCCGTCTTATACTTCGGCGCGGTGCGACCCTTGTGAACCAATTGATTAAATGTTGGCACTTTCCATGTACTCCTAAAACCGGCTACGAATCACCGCTTCTCCGCGCGAAACCTTTTCAGCCTTCAGCGCGCAAACTTCCCGCGCCCTTGGGCCCACGGCAACTCAGACTGCGACCCGCTTCTCATTCCGCGAACTTTGAATCCGCGAATAAGGGCTGGCAGTCCGAAGACGCCATAAATTCCCCGGCAAGCTTCCGCTTCCAGGGAGACTCCTGTTTCCTTTAGGACTTGGGATCGCGACGGTGGCGCCAGCGGCCTGAAATCTCAGGAGGCGCTCCGTTTCGTTTCCCTGACCCGCATACCCTCATCTTGGTGCCCAAACCGGCCATCGGCCGTATTCGAGCCCTGCGAAAGGAATGAGGCAGCGCAGGTCTTTTCAGCGAGGGCGCCTGAAATACCACTTCAAGCGGTCAACCCTAATACAGCTCGGCTGATGTCGTCCCGATCCGCTAACGCGTGCACGGAACTACAGTGCAAGCCAAACTTACTCGCAGAACTTTTCAAATATAACAACGGAAGCCGGGAGCGTCAACATTGCCCGTAAACATTTAGCTACCCCATTCCCCCACCCCCGGGAAAAACCCGGACCAGCCCCCTACGGCCAAGGCCCTAATTGCGCCCACAAAACTCAAAACGTCCGCCAGCCGCCTTACAGGGCCCCGCTGAGCCTGGGTGGTCCTTTTCGTGGTTTTGACGCCTTCAAGGTCAGCTCCTTCTTACAGGCCAAACCCTGTTTCCCGGCCAGCGCCTGACCTCCGGAGGCCTTGCCGCCACCCTGCCCCGGAGCAAACCCCTGCCCACATGCTTTTTCCTGCGGGAACTCCCAACCGGGCAGGCTTCCGTGCTGCTCCAGCATGTCGGTCAGGTTGCGCAAATTCTTCGCAACCTTCTGCGGACCAAACTCCGTTACCGCAAGCTTGATCGTCATCGCCACCGCATCAAGGGAATCGCTCGCGTTCATCTGCTCCATCAGCCAATTACGAATGCTCGACGCCAATGCACACTCCTTGGACCTTTAGGAAGACGTTTATGAATTTAAGGAGTGTAAACAAGACGGTGGGTGCACAAGCAAGCGAAAACGCCTTCCTGCCAACTATTCTTCGACCTAACTCGCATGGGCTAAGT
>DASZRZ010000250.1:0-2054 GCA_035548935.1 Terriglobales bacterium | reverse complement strand
ACTTGATGCTCGGATTATGCTTCGACAACACCTTCGTGATCGCCGCCGTCAACGTCGTCTTCCCGTGATCGATGTGCCCGATCGTCCCTACATTTACGTGCGGCTTTGTCCGCTCAAATTTTTCCTTCGCCATGTTCGCTCTTTCTTCCTGAAATCTTTCTTCCTGAGATCTTCTTCCTGAAATCTTGAAATCTTTTTTCTTCGTTACTAAAACTTGTTAGTAATCCCGGTACACCGCCGCGAATCGTCCGCGAGTATCGTCATCCACCGCTTCCAGCCGGACGAGGTAAAACTCCCTCATCTGCGCTTTGTCCGAGAGGGCCATCGCCTCATACAACTCGCGCGCCTTGCGGCCTCCCTTGGCCAGCTCGGCGTCCGCGCTCTCGATCAGCCGCTTTTCCAGTACCCGCTCAAACTCGCGAACCTTCACTCCGGCTCTCTTCAGCCCCTTGAGAAAGTCGCCCACCCGGGCAGAGGAAAACACCCGGTCAATCGCCGAACGCAGCGCCCAAAACTCTGCCTCGTTCTGAACCGGAATTGCCGATTGCTCGAAATTCACCGCGGCTTCACCCATGCGTCCCAACCAACGTCGATTTCAAACCTGGAGCGGGAGACGGGAATCGAACCCGCGACCAACAGCTTGGAAGGCTGTGACTCTACCACTGAGTTACTCCCGCCCTTTATCCTGTCAGCCCCCGGCTGTCAGCGAACCTACTGCCATTCCCGCATCCCACATACTGGAGCCCGGATATTGAAGCCCAGATACTGGAGCCGATGACCAGGATTGAACTGGTGACCTCTCCCTTACCAAGGGAGTGCTCTACCAACTGAGCTACATCGGCAAACCCGTTGGCGCACCGCGCCCTTCCTAGCCCTTACCCTCTGCCTGCCCTTCCATGCCCTGCCGCCGGTGATGAAGCCACGCCTTCAAGGCAAACATCCCCAGAATCAGCAGTGCGCCCATCCGCAGACGATAATCCGTCACTGTCGCAACAATCAGCGCCGCGACGATCGCAAAAAACACGAGAGCGGTGGAAAAGCGAATCAAAATCAAACCTGGTGGACAGGGGAGGATTCGAACCTCCGTAGCTCGCAAGGAGCGGCAGATTTACAGTCTGCTGCCATTAACCACTCGGCCACCTGTCCGTTAAGGAGGCCACAAGTTAGCAACTGTGCCGCCCCACTCAATTGCGACGCCTCATACCTGCGCCGTCCCACGCATACCTCCGCGCCGCCACCACACAGCACCGGAAGTTGGCTGGAGTGCGTCCTTGCGAAGGGCTACGCGCGTCGCCTTCTGGTTCGTTGAACTGGAGCTGGCGAAGGGATTTGAACCCCCGACCCTCTGATTACAAATCAGATGCTCTACCAGCTGAGCTACGCCAGCAAGCGGGCGCTCCGTAGTTGCCGGGAGCTACCCAATTCGTTCCCGCCACACGGGACAAGCTTCAAAATTTAACACAGCGGCACTACCCGCGCAACCAAGGCGCGCAACAAATTGGAGTGCCGGAATGCACACCTCAGACCGGCCTCTTGATCAACCGGTCAATATCCACATCAACCGATCAATAGCAACCGGACCACTCCATGAAATTTCAAGGGAACCAGCACGGACTGCCCCGCCTACGGACTCCGAGAATGATTCTACCCAAAATCGGCATGCTCCGCTAGTCTGGTGCTGCCAGGTACCGCCGCGGCCACCACCGCGCGGGATTTCCGGCCCATTCCCATAATGCGCAAGCGCAGAACCCGTCTCGCCGCTTTCGCCGCCATCCTCATCGCCGCGGCTCTGGTCCTTATCTTCTGGATCCAATACAAGGCGCCCCCGGAGCCAGCCCGCCTCCTGCCCGAAGCCGACGGCTACTTCTACGTCGATCTCCGCCCCCTCCGTGCCGCCGGGCTCTTCCGCAACCTGCCCGAGGTGGCGCTTGATCCGGAATACCTCGACTTCGTCCAGCGCACTGGTTTCCGCTTCGAAAAGGACCTCGACCAGGCCGCCGTTGCCATCCATCTGCCCGCTCCCGGCTCCCACGACCCCACCCGCTACTCCGAAG
>DASZRZ010000249.1:0-7647 GCA_035548935.1 Terriglobales bacterium | reverse complement strand
TTAATGATGGAGTAATCTTTGCGCAGAGGGTATCCCTTCCACTCGTCGGGCAACAGCATGCGCTTGAGATTGGGATGGCCGTCGAAGCGTATCCCAAACATATCGAAGCACTCCCGCTCCAGCCAGTTGGCGGTCTCCCACAAAGCAACCACGCTGGGAACGCTCTGCCCCTCTGCCACCGGCAGTTTGACCCGTACCCGTTCGTTTTTGGGGAACGAATAGAGCACATACACCATCTCGAACTCCTGCCCCTGGCGCTCAGGATAGTGGACGGCCGTCAGGTCCACGCAATAGTCGAAGTGCGCCTCATCCCGCAGAAACTGGAGCACATGCTGAATCGCGGCGGGGTCCACGACCAGATAGTTCTGTCCCAGATAAGTGCTGGCCTCGGAAATGCCGGTGCCGAAGCGGTGCCGCAATGAGTCAATGA
Organism: Terriglobales bacterium; assembly: GCA_035548935.1. GTDB lineage: Bacteria > Acidobacteriota > Terriglobia > Terriglobales > Acidobacteriaceae > DASZRZ01. The sequence continues at coordinate 7,217 of DASZRZ010000249.1, read as the reverse complement.
GTTCGGATTCCCATGGCACGGGCGTTGGACCGGCTGGCTTGGCTGGCGCAGCTTCGGCTTTTTCCGTGCCAGGGGCTGCGGGAGTTGCGTCCGGAGCGCCGGGGTTGGCTTTGGGATTTTCTTCACTCATCTTTTATCTTTCACCCCAGGATCTTTCAAAACCAGGGTCTCGCACACCAGCTTCTTTCACACAAACAACACGGACTGAAATTTTTTTTGCGGGTTCAGGGAATGCCGGTTCAAGAAAAGTAAAAGCAGCAGGTGCGCTTCGCGGGCCACAAGCGCATGGCAGGTGGGCGTGCGTCAGCGGCGGCACTGGTGTGCCGAGGCGGAAATCCATTTTCAACTGGCGGGTAGCGGAGATTTCGCCGCCCAGCCGGGAAGTTAGCCCTAGACCCATTCCAGCGCGCCCTTTTTCCATATCCAGATGTAGCCCACGATAAGGATCATTAAAAAGACCAGAATTTCACCGAGTCCGAAGAGGCCCAACGCACGATATTGAACTGCCCAGGGAAGTAAAAAAATTGTTTCAACGTCGAAGACAACGAACAAGATGGCAACGATGTAGAAGCGGATGGTATAGCGTCCGCGGGCGGTGCCCACGGGATCAATGCCGCACTCGTAGGGCATCAGCTTGGTCTTGTTCGGATTATCGGGCCGCACGAGTTTGGCAGCCAGCAAAGTCACCGGAATGATTACGGCAATCAAACCGATGAAGAGGAAGATTGGCACATAATTCTGAGGCATAGGATCATCAACCCTTTTACTGGCTTTACGCCCCACGCGTGTAGCCGGCCCCAATACCTTCCGGTGGCCCAGAAATCACACTCGCAGGTCTTGTGTTCCACCTACAAGATATCAACTGGGCAGCAGGAAGCGTGCAATACTACCCCTGATCGCATTGCGTTTCAAGACATGCGAGTGAAAAGACGATTCGCACAGGCCATTGGGCAAAAAGCTCATTCGCTATAATCGTTGGTTTCTCCTGTACAGGTTGGAAACTCATTGGCATTCGAAGAGAACATCTACAGCTTGCGGCGCGAAAAGCTTGCCCGGATCGAATCCCTCGGGCAGGAGTCGTACCCGCACAAATATAAGGCCAGCCACGGCATTCCCCAGATTCTTGAGGACTATTCCCCGAAAACCAGCCCTGAGCTTGAGGCTGAGCGCGTTGAGGTCCAGGTGGCCGGACGCATTGCCGCCATTCGCGTAATGGGCAAGGCCGCGTTCACGCACCTGCAACAGGGCGGGCAGCGGCTGCAGGCATACATAAAGAAGGACGCGGTTGGGGAAAAAGGCTTCGAACTCTTCCAGTTGCTCGATCTCGGCGACCATATTGGCGTAAGCGGCTATCTGTTCCGCACCCGCACCGGCGAGTTGAGCATTCACGTGGACACAATCACCTTCCTGTCCAAGGACCTGCTGCCGCTGCCGGAGAAGTGGCACGGCCTCACCGACGTGGAATTGCGCTACCGGCAGCGCTATGTCGATCTGGCGGTGAATCCCGAGGTGCGGGAGATTTTCATCAAGCGCAGCCGGCTGGTTCAGGCGCTGCGGAGTTTTCTCGATGCCCGGGGATATATCGAAGTGGAAACGCCGATGATGCAGCCCATACCGGGCGGGGCGGCGGCGCGTCCCTTTGTGACCCACCACAACACCCTGGATATCGATCTCTACCTGCGGATCGCTCCCGAGCTTTACCTGAAGCGGCTCGTGGTCGGCGGACTCGACAGGGTGTATGAGATCAACCGCAACTTCCGGAACGAGGGTATCTCGACTCACCACAATCCAGAGTTCACCATGCTGGAGTTTTATCAGGCTTACAGCGACTATCGCGACCTGATGGACCTGACCGAGGAGATGCTCCCATGGATTGCCCAGCAGGTGAATGGCAGCACGCGCAATGCCTGGAATGGACAGGAGCTGGATTGGAGCAACTGGCAGCGTCTCTCCATGCGCGAGGCCATCATTAAGTATTGGCCGGAGGCGGCGGGAGCGAAGCCGGAGATGGCGGATTTTGCCGGTGCGGACCGCGTAGGACAACTGGTGCAGCGGCTGAATCAGTCGCATCATCCGCACATGCCGTATGATCCGAAGGCGCCCGCGGGAAAGACCATCGCGGAGATGTTTGAAGCCGTGGCGGAGAAAAACCTGTTCCAGCCGACGATGATCTACGACTTTCCGGTGGCCATCTCGCCGCTCTCCAAGAACAAGAAAGACGAGCCGGATTGGGTGGAGCGCTTCGAGGTATTCATTGGCGGCATGGAAGTGGGCAACGCTTTCAGCGAATTGAACGATCCGGAAGAGCAGCGCAAGCGTTTCGAGCAGCAGCTGAACGAGAAAGCTCGCGGCGATGAAGAGGCTCACGCCATGGACGAAGATTACATCCGGGCGCTCTCCTATGGCATGCCGCCGGCCGCTGGGTATGGCCTGGGCATCGATCGTTTAACGATGCTTTTAACCGGATCGCGGTCGATTCGCGACGTGATACTTTTTCCGCTGATGCGGCCCGAAAAAGCGGACGGCTCCAACCAGAACGGCGAGCAGGGGGCAGAACCGGCGGGAAATCCATAAATTGTTCCCGGCCTTAACGAAACTGCATCCTCCGGTGACGATCAGTATCTAACTTAGAGACAAGAAAGAAGCGGATACCCCATGGGATTCGACTTTGACTCAGAAACACGCCGCCGCCTCGGCTACCGGCTTATCGACCATATCGACCAGTATTTTTCCTCCCTGCCCGACCGCTCGGTTCAGCAGGTCTTCGAACAGCGCACCTTCAGCGGATTGTCCGAAAAACTGCCCGAGGTGGGAGAAGACGCCGGCAAGGTGCTGGACGAAATCTGCCGCGAACTGGTGGACAAGGGCTTTCACGTGCCCAGCGCGAACTACTTCGGGCTGATGAATCCCACGCCAACCTACATGGCGGTGCTGGCCGAAACCCTGGTGGCCGCGCTTAATCCTCAACTGGCCTCCCTGGCTCGTTCGCAGCTGGCATCCAAAATCGAGCATGCCACGGTGCGGTGGATCGCGGAACGGATCGGATGGCCGCGGGATCCGCAAGATCCAGCGGCTGCAGCCGGGGGCGGCACGCTTCCGAGTGTGGGAAGTGAATGTCCGGCATTCGCGGGCACATTCACCAGCGGCGGCAATGAGGCCAACTTCACCGCGCTGGCTCTGGCGCTGGCTACAAGATTTCCGGCTGCGATTGAAGATGGAATGGCTTCCGCGGGAGTTCGACCCACGGTTTACGCCTCGGCGGAGAGCCATCACTCGCTGGAGAAGTCCACCGGCCTGCTGGGCATAGGACGCAAGCCTCTGCGGCGCATCGCCGTCAATGAGAGGCTGCGAATGCGCATCGACGAGCTCGAACGGGCGGTCGATCTCGATGCGCAAGCCGGTTACACCCCGCTGTGCGTCGTGGCGACGGCGGGTACCACGAACTCGGGCGCCATCGACGACATACCCGCGCTGGCTGATTTCTGCCAGCGGCGCGGCCTCTGGCTGCACGTGGACGCGGCCTTCGGCGGGGGCCTGGTGTTTTCCGACCGTCACCGGCACCTGCTACGCGGAATTGAACTCGCCGATTCCGTGACCATCGATCCTCACAAGTGGCTGATGATGCCGTTTGCCGCGGGCGTGATCGTGACCCGGCACCCGGAATCGCTGGCCCAGGCCTTCCAGGTAAACACACCTTACATGCCGCGCGTCCCGGATGCGGTTCTGGCGGACAACTTCCGCGTGAGCGCCCAATGGTCGCGCCGCATGAACTCGCTCAAACTTTGGTTGACGCTGCGGGTCCATGGACGGCACGCCTACGAAGAAGTGTTCAACCGCCAGCTGGGTCTGGCCCGGCAGTTCGCGGAATGGGTGCGAACATCCGGCGATTACGAACTGGCCCTCGATCCGGAGTTGACGATTGTGAATTTCCGATTAAAGCAGCCGCTTCCGAACTCCTCGTGCGGCCAGCCTTTCCCCAGCAATGCGGCGGCACATAACGCCATCGTCAACGAGGTGAACCGCGATGGCCGCCACTGGATTTCGCTCACCACGGCGGGAGGCCGGAGCGTGCTCCGCATGATGGTAATCAGCTACCTCACCGATGAACACAACCTGCAAGGATTACAGCAGAGCCTGATGGCCGCCGCGCGCAAAATCAGGGAGTAAAAGCCTGCGCACATCTTCCCAGACGCTTCGCACATCTTCCCAGACGCTTCGCACATCTAGGCATGGGTAGCACGGAGACCAAAGATCGTGGAGAGGTGACGCTATGGGAATTCTTGCATGGATTATTTTAGGACTGGTGGCGGGGGCGATCGCCAAAATGCTGATGCCGGGAGATGATCCGGGCGGCTGGTTCATTACCATTGCGCTGGGGATAGGAGGCGCGGTGGTTGGCGGCTGGATCGGCGCTGCATTCTGGGGCAGCCCCGGCGTGTCTGGCTTTAACCTTCCAAGCATCGGACTGGCTATCTTAGGCGCCATTGTTCTTCTGGTGATCTACCGCTTTTTTGCCGGAGGGCGTGGCAATACACGCGGCGGATTGAAGCGGGCCGCTTAGTTATTGTTTTTCGAAGCTCCATACTCCAAGAAGGGCTGCTGACCAACCATCAGCAGCCCTGTTTTTGCCACTCCCTCACATTCAGCCCACGCTAAATTGCAAACCTTACTACTAAAGGAAATTCCTGCTCTGGCGGATCAAATTCCCGCACACCCCGCCTCGCTGCGAGCAACGCCGCTTCCCGGCCCAGCAACTAAATACGAGTTGTTGGTCCGCAAGTATTGAACCAGCAGCGCCAATAAAATCTGGGAGGAACCCCGTGCCAGAGCCAAAGAACTTGCACGAAGCTTTCATTGACGAACTCCGTGATTCTTATGACGCGGAGAAGCAACTCATTAAAGCTCTGCCGAAACTGGCGAAAGCAGCGGCTTCGGAAGAGCTCCGAGCTGCCTTTGAAAACCATCTTGAAGAGACACGCGGACAGGTCGAGCGGCTGGAAAAGGTTTTTGCCAGCCTCGATGAAAAAGTCCGCGGAAAACACTGCGACGGGATTGCCGGAATCATTGAGGAAGGCAAGTCGATCATGGAAGAGGAATTTGAGGATGAAACCATGGACGCTTGCCTGATCGCCGCCGGTCAACGAGCGGAACATTATGAAATCGCTGCCTACGGCACGCTGGTGGCCTGGGCAAAAGCCATGGGACACACCGAAGCCGCCGATCTTCTACAGGAAACATTGGACGAAGAGAAAGCAGCCGATGAGAAGCTGACCGAACTGGCCGAAGGGGGAATTAACCAACAGGCCGGAGACCAGGCGCACCCCGAGGAAGAGGCCGGGGACGATAGGGAAAGCGCTCCGGTGCGAGGCAGCAAACGCCCCGTACTGCGGCGTTCCGCCTGATTCATTCCCCGAGCGCAGCTTTGGGGATATAACGCAGCATTCCCCCAGGTCCTACCAACCCGAGCGGTACTGCCTTGTTGGAGGCGGTACCGCGAGGGGCATCTTCCGGACTAACCGCCACCCAAATCAATATTTTTCTTGAGGATAGCGAACTCTGAGGGGACTTGGAATTCGTCTCAATAAGGCGAGTTTTGGTGAGCGCGCTGGGACTCGAACCCAGGACCCTCTGATTAAAAGTCAGATGCTCTACCACCTGAGCTACGCGCTCTTACAACAAAACTAACATAAGCAGATGCACTCAGTAGTAGTGCAGGCTTTTGCCCTGTGCGGGACGCAAAATCAGATGCTCTACCGTGCTCTTACTCCCACTTTAACATAGCGGTATTTAATGTCCCGGCGCGTAGTAGCCGCTTTTGGCTGTGACATGCAGTGGGCGGGCACGATCGGCGGGGTTCAGCGTAACCTTCAGCTTCCGCCACTTCCCATCGCGGGAGGGATTTTCCGGACGGTAGCCCAGCAGATATTGGTTGCGCATGAGCAGGTTGAGGTTCTCCGCCGCGTCTTCGAGGTCTTTTGTGCTGGAAAGCATAACGGAAGTTCCGCCGCTGGCCTCGGCCAACCGGCGCAGCAGGCGCGGCCCGGCAGTCGATCCGGCGCCGGTAAACAGGTACCAGCCGTCGAATATGCCGATGGAAAAGACCTCAACATCCGACTCTTTCACAATGTCGGTAATCTCTCGGGCGTTGTAGCGGCTGCGATTATCGTCGCCATCGGAGACCACCAGCAGCACCTTCCGCGCATTGCGGGCAAGGCGCATGCTGTCGATGCCCATGTAGATGGCATCGAGGAGCGCGGTGTGTCCGCTGGGAGTTACATTCGCCAGCTTTTCCAGCAGCGTCCCGCCGGGATCGTTGAAGTCCACCAGAAAATTGGGGCGCTCAGAAAAGGTAATCAGGCAGAACTCATCCTGCGGGTTGGAGCTGATGATGAAGTGCTCCACCGCCTGCCGCGCTTCATCAATTTTATTTTTCATGCTCTTGCTGACGTCGAAGACAACGCAGAGGGAGATAGGGGAATCTTCGCTGGAAAAGTGGCGGATGGTCTGCACGTTATCGTCTTCCAGAAGCATGAAGTTTTCCGGGCGCAGGCCCAGGATTAAACGGTTCCATGCATCAGTAACCGTCACCGGAACAAGAACCAGGTTCACATCCTTGACGAAAGCGCGTGTGCGGGCCCGGAAGGTAAGCCTGTCCGTGGCATCGGAGGCCGGAGCCGGGGGGTGAGCAGCAGGATCGAAGACATCATTGGGCAGGCGGCGGGGTGCAATATGCACCTCTGCCTGTCCCCATCCCATTGGCAGGGTTGCAAACCCCAACAGTAGCAGGATGAAAGTACGGCAGATCCAAAGACGATTGCCTGAGCACTGCATGGCGGCAGTCCTGGAACAATAATTTTTGTTTTATGAGAGGAGCCCTGTGGCCCTCAGATGGCGGAGATGGTAGCACAAATATGAGCCGCACAAAGGGAAAGGAATCCGCTATTTAGGAAGGGGAAATATATTCGAGCCCTCCCCGGATAAGGAGGGCTCGGAATCAGCGTCCGGCTGGTGCCGCCGCTATGGATCCGAATTTACAAAATTCGGACTTAGAAACGGATTTGCGGGCCAATGGTAAATCTCAGATTGTGCTGGGCTCCGCCCTCAAAGTACATGAAATCGCCGACTTCAAGCCGCAGACCAAAGGTTCCTCCACCCAGCTCAATGCCGCCGCCGGGATAGAAAACCGGTTTGGTGTCGCCGTCCTGCACATTGTTGAT